>CAZZMU010000092.1:0-3203 GCA_964655345.1 uncultured Clavibacter sp. | reverse complement strand
GACGTTCGAATTCAAAGCGTCACAGATGCGGTCTCGTCACTCTCGGGAGGAAATAAACAGAAAGTCGTTTTAGCGCGAGAGCTCTCACGGCCCGTCAAATTACTTGTTGCAGCCCAACCGACTCGAGGACTTGATGTGGGCTCGATCGAATTCGTCCACGAAAGAATTCTGGCGGAGCGCGATGCGGGTAGAGCCGTCTTACTTTTCAGCACTGAACTTGATGAAGTAATGGCGCTAGCCGATCGAATCGCAGTTATGTACAAAGGATCCATCATCGACATTGTTTCACCCGATATTTCACGAAGTGACCTTGGATTGCTTATGGCAGGCGTGAAAGGCAAGAGCGCATGAAGCGACTCTCACTGAAAGCTTTCATACTTCCATTTCTATCTTTCTTCCTTGCCATTTTTATTGGTGGACTACTCATTGCATTTTCTGATCCTAAAGTTCTGAAATTGCGTGGAGATTTCTTGGAGATGATCCGAGTTGGCGCGTCAACAGCATGGAGCGCGTACGTCGCTCTCTTCCAAGGTGCAATTTATGATCCAAATCTTGCAGCCAAAGGCGGTGGACAAGGTTTCTACCCGCTCTCAGAAACTCTCGTAGTTTCCGGCCCACTTATTCTTGCTGGACTAGCAGTTGCACTTGCCTTCAGAGCTGGTCTATTTAATATTGGAGCTCAAGGTCAATTCATCTTTGGCGCGATTGGCGCCTCATATGTCGGATTCACTTTCGATCTGCCGATTGTTCTGCATGTGATTGTTGCGATTGCATTTGGAACTTTCCTTGGTGGTTTGTGGGGCGGAATCGCAGGGTTACTCAAGGCAAAAACTGGCGCTCATGAAGTCATCGTCACCATCATGCTCAATTATGTTGCCGCAAACTTCATTCTCTGGCTATTGAAGACCGATGCATTTTTGCGCGAAGGTCGAACCGATCCCATCGCTCCGGAAGTTCTTCCCAATTCTCGATTACCGCGCTTCTTTGGCGAAGAATTCCGAGTGAGCGCTGCGATTTTGGTTGCGCTTCTTGTTGCCTGGTTGGTAAGTGTTCTTCTTGATCGCACAACGTGGGGCTATCAATTCAAAGCAGTAGGTGCGAATTCGACTGCTGCGAAAACTGCGGGTATGTCAGTTCCATTTGTGATGACCTCAGTAATGATCGTATGCGGTGCCATTGCTGGTCTTGGTGGAGCAGTCAATGTTCTCGGCGCGGAGTATGCGTTGACCACGGGAATCGCTGGCTCTTTTGGATTTGATGCGATCACGGTAGCGCTGCTTGGTCGAGCCAAACCACTTGGCGTTGTGTTCTCAGCTTTCTTATTTGCCGGACTTCGCGTCGGTGGCCAGATGATGCAGGCCCGTACTGAAACGCCACTTGATCTCATTCTCATCGTTCAGGCTTTGATCATTCTCTTTATCGCCGCTCCCGCGCTGGTTAAGGGAATCTTCCGATTGAAGAATGTCAGCGCCTCAACAGGAATGGCAGCCAAAGGTTGGAACGGATGATGAAGAAGATTTCAACGCTTTCAGCCACTCAAATTCGCACTCGTCGCGGAATATTTACTTTGGGAGTCACAACTCTTTTGAGCGGATTAGTCTTTGTGGTTCTCCCCAAAGATCCTCAAAATACTTCTTTTGGTTTCTTACTTGGTGGGGAATGGGAGCTCTTTAGACAGTGGGATGTCAATTCTCGTACTGGGGCCGCAATCTTTGTTGCACTGTCATTAGCCTGCACTATCTACGGTTATTTGCGCTTCTTGAAAGATAAGAAGTCACTTGCATTCACACTTATCGGTGGCTTCAGTTTGTTGATGGCATTTCTATGTTGGGCTGGAAATGGAAAATTTATTCCTTTCACTGGAATTGTCGCGGGCGGACTCGTTCTTGCTGTTCCGCTCATATTTGGCGCTATGGCGGGAGTTATCTGCGAACGTTCCGGCGTCATTAATATTGCTATCGAAGGACAACTATTGGCTGCGGCTTTTGCTGCTGGAGTTGTCGCAAGCCTGACCAAGAGTACTTTCTGGGGACTTTTAGTAGCGCCTATAGCCGGCGCCCTGATCTCAGTTATTTTGGCTACTTTTGCGATCAAATATCAAATTGATCAAGTAATTCTGGGCTTCGTCATCAACGTTCTTGTAATCGGTATTACTGGATTTTTCTATAAGAAATTACTGATTCCCTATCAGGAAACGTGGAACACCGGTCCAATTCTCCAACCAATCAAGATTCCCCTGCTCTCGAAGATACCAATTCTGGGACCAATACTCTTCCACCAAACCATCATTGTTTATCTCATGTATGCAGCAGTAGCGCTCACTCACTATTACTTATTTAAGACTCGTTGGGGACTTCGCACTCGTGCTGTTGGTGAACACCCCACTGCTGCTGACTCTGTTGGCATCAAAGTAAACGCGCTTCGCTTCCGAAATGTCATCATTGCTGGCGCAGTAGCAGGTCTAGGCGGCGCTTATTTCACGGTCGGTGCTGTTGGTGCATTTAGTAAAGAAATGACTGCTGGCAAAGGATTTATTGCTCTGGCCGCACTTATTTTTGGCCGCTGGAGTCCACTCGGTGCAGTCGCGGCTGCACTTCTCTTTGGCTTTGCTGACAATCTTCAAGTTGTCCTATCGATTATCGGAACTGGAATCCCCAGTGAATTCTTATTGATGGTTCCATACATCGCGACAATCATCGCGGTCTCAGGATTTGTTGGTCGCGTACGAGCTCCGGCTGCGGATGGAATTCCGTATTCCAGAGGCGGCACACATTGATTAACTGGGATCAACTCCGCAGCGAGGCAATCGCTGCTATGAAAAAATCGTATTCACCCTACTCAAAGTTTCCGGTTGGGGTTGCAGGACTTGTCAATGATGGTCGGATTGTTAGCGGATGTAATGTTGAAAATGCGAGTTATGGATTAACTCTCTGTGCTGAATGTTCCATGATTTCAAACCTGGCAATGACCGGGGGCGGCAGAATTCAAGCCGTGGTGTGTGTTGATAAAAATGGTGAACTGCTCTCGCCATGTGGACGTTGTCGACAACTTCTCTTTGAGCACGGTGGCAAGGAGTTACAACTTCTTACCCCGGATGGTCCTCAGCCCATGTCAGTGATCTTGCCATGGGGTTTTGGACCAGACGATCTACCCCAGTAGGTTCGCGATATGGCAGAAGCCTTCGCAGCAGTAGAAATCATCGC
>CAZZMU010000091.1:0-3286 GCA_964655345.1 uncultured Clavibacter sp. | reverse complement strand
GATATGTTGGGTCGCGCTCGTCGCGTTGTGATCACAAAGGATCACACCACTCTTGTTGATGGCGCTGGAAATAAGAAAGATGTTGAAGGTCGTATCGGCGAACTTCGTCGCGAAATCGAATTAGTTGATTCTGATTGGGATCGCGAGAAGCTACAAGAGCGTCTAGCAAAACTTTCTGGTGGCGTTTGCGTCATCAAAGTTGGAGCGCACACCGAAGTTGAACTAAAAGAGAAGAAGCACCGTCTCGAAGATGCCATCTCAGCAACCCGCGCAGCGGTTGAAGAAGGTATCGTCGTCGGCGGAGGCGCAGCGCTCGTTCATGCTGCCACAGTTCTTGATGGCGATCTTGGTTACGAAGGCGATGCTGCAGTCGGCGTTCGTCTCGTTGCAAAGGCTTGCCAAGAACCACTTCGTTGGATCGCAGAAAATGCTGGCCAAGAGGGTTACGTTGTCGTTTCTAAAGTTCGCACATTGAAGCCAAATGAAGGATTTAATGCTGCAACAGATGAATATGGCGATCTCGTCAAAGCTGGAGTTATTGATCCAGTAAAAGTAACTCGCTCGGCACTTGCTAATGCTGCTTCAATCGCAGCGATGTTCATTACTACTGAAGCTCTTGTATTTGAGACTCCAGAAGAGAAGAAGGAAGAAGCTGCTGGACATGGCCATAGCCATGGACCAGGTGGCCACAGTCACTAAATAAAGCCACAATCACTAAATAAAGTAAGTACTGATCTAATAAATCGGGCTCTGGCACAGCGCTAGGGCCCGATTTTCTTTACTATCCGCTCATGACTTCTTCAGGAATGGCTTCATCGCAATTGTGGGCAACTTCGTTGATTGCAGTCTTCGTTGTACTCGTTCTTGATCTAGCGTGGGCGCTCATTCGCAGAAATAAAGAGACGACCCTTAAAGAAGCTGCGTCCTGGACTGTCATTTATGTTTCTGCAGCACTGATTTTCGGATTTTCAATGCAGAGTTGGGGAAGCGAACAATCCTCAAAAGAATTTCTTGCCGGGTGGATTACCGAGTACTCACTATCAATTGATAATTTGTTCGTATTTTTGATTATTCTTACTCGTCTTCAGATAGCCAAGAAACAAGAGCAATTAGTTCTGCTTTTCGGAATTACATTAGCGTTGATTTTCCGTGGCATATTCATAGTTATTGGAGCAGCTGTCATCGAACGATATGTGGCAGTTTTCTTCCTCTTTGGCGCAATTTTGCTTTACACCGCCTGGACTTTGGTCAAAGAGGAGCCTGGTGAAAATGAATGGCAAGAGAATCGAGTCCTAGAATTTTTAAGAAATCGGGGATTCTCGAATTTTGCACTTGCGCTGATCGCTCTCGGGATGACTGATCTAATTTTTGCTCTTGATTCGATTCCAGCGATTTTCGGATTAACTCGTGATCCATACATCGTTTTCATGGCAAATGCTTTTGCCTTGATGGGATTGCGCCAACTCTACTTCCTCGTAGGAATTCTTTTGAAACGATTGGTGTATTTATCCAAAGGCCTATCGATAATTTTGGGATTCATCGGATTCAAACTTTTCATCGAAGCGTTCCATGGCATTGGAATCCATGAAATCGCTGGCATTCATCTGACAAAGCCATCGCTCAACGTCTCACTTGGCGTAATCATTAGCGCTCTTGCTGTCACAACGGTGATCTCCCTCCGCAAGAATCCGGAAAACTTCGAGCCAAAGCGAGACTAAAGCGCGTTTTACACCCCTACGATTAAGGGATGGAGACGCCAATCACGGGAGCTATTTGGGCGATTACGGCTGGAATCGCGCTCTTGGTTATCGGCACAGATCTAGCGTGGGCTTTTGCCCGAAGAAATCGCGTCACTACCGTCAAAGAATCAGTCGGCTGGACCCTTTTTTATATCGCATCGGCTGTCTCCTTTGGATTTTTTCTTATGGCATGGCAGAACCCAATTGTGGGCGAAGAGTATTTCGCAACATGGGTTACTCAATATCCGCTTTCAATCGATAATCTCTTTGTCTTCATCATCATCTTGGCAAAACTCAATATTCCCCGCGAAAAACAACAACTTGCGCTACTTTCAGGAATTCTCTTTGCTTTAGTACTACGTGTTTTATTTCTATTTGTTGCTATAGAAGCAATAGAAAGGTTTGTCTGGCTTTTCTTTTTCTTCGGCGCTTTATTGATTTATACCGCCTATCAATTAGTTCGGGAAGATGCGGGCGATGACGAATGGCAAGAAAATCGCATGGTCTCGTGGCTTCGAAATAAGGGACTTGGAACTTTTGCTCTCGCTTTTGTCGCCCTTGGATTTACCGATCTTCTCTTCGCTCTGGATTCGATTCCAGCCACGGTTGCGTTGACATCTGACAAGTACATCGCATTTATGGCCAATGCTTTTGCAATGATGGGTTTAAGGCAACTTTATTTCTTGGTGGAGATGATGTTGGCTCGACTAGCCTATTTATCTAAAGGCCTGAGCGTTATCTTGGCGTATATAGGTATTAAGTTAATTATCGAGGCGCTTCTTGGTGTAGGAATTACCGACATTGCTGGGTGGCAAATACCTGAACCAACGTTGATATTCTCGATGGGAGTTATTTTTAGCGCACTTGCTGTTACTGCGGTCATTAGCCTTCGTAAATTTCCAGAATCTGCACCAGATCCACTTCATTAAAAAACCCCGAGACTCTTTCAAGCCCGGGGTTTAGTGTCTTAGGAAGTGAGTTATGCAGTAAAGAACCGCTGTTGACGCTGGGCCTTACTGATGATGTCCAAACGTTCTTCTTCTGTGAGCCCGCCCCAGATTCCATATGGTTCCTGAGCAGCGAGTGCATGTGCGCGACATGCGGCAATTACCGGGCAGGAAGCACAGACCGCTTTTGCAGCGTTCTCACGAGCTTTGCGGCGGGGGCCGCGCTCGCCATCTGGATGGAAGAACATCTCAGTTGGAAGGGATCGGCAAGCACCCTCATACTGCCATTCCCAATTTGTAGCTACCGGCTTCGGTAAGCGAGAAGTTTCGGACATGGCTGAACCATACAATCGCGCCGTAAGTTGTTCAAGTACCTTGACCAGATATATCCGCGAGCGTGGCGGAGGCGATTTTTCAACATGCGGGGGCGAGTGACTGCCCCCACTATTGGCCCATGAGCGGTAACTCCAACGATGTAGAAGCATTAACGGTTGCCGCCGTTGCTCGCCGATTAGGCGTTGCCCCTGCCACCCTTCGCACCTGGGACCGCCGCTATGGATTGGGTCCATCAGAACATAGCTCCGGAGAACATCGCCGTTA
>CAZZMU010000090.1:0-3339 GCA_964655345.1 uncultured Clavibacter sp. | reverse complement strand
GTTCTAAATCTTCACAACGCTCACACTCGAAGAATTCGCAACCACAAAATCGCCCAAAAAAGCAGTATGCCAAAAGAGTGGATGAAGTAAGTGCTGGTGGACTTGTTATTGATTCCACGAGAACTAAAGGGCTTTTGATTGGTCGCCTTGATGCAAAAGATGCGAAACGTGAGCGACTCTTGTGGTCCTTACCTAAAGGACATATCGAAAGTGGCGAAACCCCTGAACAAGCAGCTATTCGTGAAGTTCGTGAAGAAACTGGAATTGAAAGCGCTATCGATAAATCTTTAGGTGTTATTGATTTCTGGTTTATGGCAGGCGGAAAAAGAATTCATAAAACCGTACATCACTTCTTATTTAAAGAAACTGGTGGAAAAATCGCACCGCAAGTTAGTGAAGTTGATGATGTGCGATGGTTCCCACTTAATGAAATTGTCGAGAAGTTGGCTTATCCTGATGAGAAGAAGCTTATTGCGC
Organism: uncultured Clavibacter sp.; assembly: GCA_964655345.1. Lineage (GTDB taxonomy): Bacteria > Actinomycetota > Actinomycetes > Nanopelagicales > Nanopelagicaceae > MAG-120802. The sequence continues at coordinate 2,862 of CAZZMU010000090.1, read as the reverse complement.
GATCACAAGAGTTGATTAAATGAAGAAAATTGCGCTCTTCATCTCTGGATTTCTTATTGCTTTTGCTTCTCCTTCCATATCTTCTGCTGAAACTCTCATCAATCTCAATAAACCTTCCACTCAGTTGGCTGACGGACGATTTATTAATAATGATCTAGCTCTTTCCGTAAGTCCTGGTGGTGATCTCGATGCCCTTTTATCGAAACCTGTTAGGGGTGCACGTACATGGGTCATTGATCCTGCGCTACTTGAAGAAATCACATCACTGGGTGATGGATATACCTACCTTGATGGCGATGGGGAAGAAGTTATCGTCGGTGATTTTCCTATTGCCAATGAATGGTTAACTCTGTTGAGATTCTTAACGCGCAATGATCGCATCGTCGCCACCACATATGGATCGCCCTCAATTTCATATCTTTCTCGGATCGCTCCGGGAGAATTAGCAATCTACAACCAACTTTCCTTGATCCGGCTACAGGAACTTATGGGACGCGATGTGATTGCACCGGACTCTAAAGACGCGGGTGAGCCGGCAGCTGTTGCACGTAATTCTTATAACTCGATGCGCAAAACGATACGAGTGCTTAATTCTCTTGTCACAACGAGTGATGTTGAGACGCTTCGATTAGGGCTGGCAAAAACTCTTAATCCGTCGTTGTCGCGCGCCAATGCAACGTTATTGACTCGGAGCTATCAAAGTGAAGTTAAGCGATTTGAGAATCGAATCAGAGTTTCATCGGGCAACTACACAATCACAGCATCGCGTTATGAACTTCCGTTAACTGTTATTAATGATTTCGATCAACAAGTAAGTGTTGACTTAGACATTACGACTACAAATAGTCGCGTTTTAGTGGATCAAGTTCCGCGAATCACAATTGATCCTCGATCTCAACTCCAAATTAAAGTGCCCCTCAATGTCATTGCCTCAGGAGATACTTCGCTACGAATCCAGATTCGAACCCCGAAAGGCAGCGCAATCGGGGAAGCAGAAAGAATCCCGCTACGACTCGCGGTTATTTCGCCAGTCACGACCTGGTTCACAACTGGAATGGCGATAATTCTTTTACTCGCAGCAATAATCCAGAGCGTTCGACGAGTGAAGCGGAGGAAAAACCATGAGTGAAGACTCAGGTTTGATTCGCTCTTCCTCGCTCATGGGTTTAGGCACAATTCTTTCCCGAGCCACTGGGTTTATTAGAAATCTGCTTCTGGTCGCAGTTCTTGGGACTGGAATATTGGCAGATACTTATAACGTCGCAAACACAACACCCAATATTCTTTATAACTTGCTGATTGGTGGCGCACTTTCAGCAGTCTTTGTCCCACAGATTGTTAAGTCATTCCGTGATGCAGATGGCGGAAGCGCTTATGTAAGTCGCCTGGTTTCGTTACTTACTAGCGCTCTTATTCTTATTACCGCTATCGCGATGATTATTGCGCCGCTTTTCATATCGCTGTATGCCCCAAGTTTTTCCGGGCGTCCACGAGATATAACAATCGCTTTCGCGCTTTATTGTCTACCGCAAATACTCTTTTACGGGTTATTCGGCATATTGGGCCAAGTCGCAAATGCTAAAGAGAAATTTGGGCCGATGATGTGGGCTCCGATAGCTAACAATGTGGTGGTAATCGCGCTCTTCTCGTATTTCTTGAGCGTCACTGATGAGATTTCACTCCAAACAATTACTGATAGCCAGATTCGATTATTGGGAGTTGGCACCACATTTGGAATCGTGTTGCAAGCTCTTATTTTGATCCCAACGATTGCATCATCGGGACTGAAATTACGCTTCCGTACTGATTGGCGGGGTGTTGGTTTAGATAAAGCAATTCGACTAGCAAGTTGGATGTTTCTCTTTGTATTGATCTCACAACTTGGTTTCTTAGTGACTGTCAATCTTGCGACACGTGCCGGCGTTGCGGCGGAAGCGGCCGGCATTGCTTACGGTGTTGGTTACACGCCATATGCCAATGCTTATTTGATATTACTTCTTCCGCATTCGATTGTGACTATTTCGATTGTCACAGCGCTCTTGCCTAAACTTTCCAATTTCTCCATTGATAAGAAATTAGATGAAGTGAAAAATTTACTCAATCTTGCAATGCGATATGTCGGAATTGTTACGGTTCCCGCTTCTTTCTTCTTCTTGCTCTTCGGAGAGCGAGTTGCAGAAGCTCTTTTCTTTGGTATTTCAGAAGATAGTGCGATTTATATTGGGCGACTTCTATCCGCTATGGCTTTGGGTCTTATACCGCTTTCAATTAATTTAATTTTTATTCGCGGGCTCAATGCCTTTGACAATACTAAATCTCAAGTTATCTCGAATGTTGTTGTGAATGTCGTTGCGGTCGCGCTTTCAATAATTTCATATTTCACAATGGAGCCACGTTCGGTAACTCTTGGCTTGGCTTTAGCATTTACATTGAGTTATTGGTGCGGGGTTGTTGCAAGTTACTTGCTATTGAAACGCTATACCGGGACCTTAAATATTGCGGCTCTTGCACTCTTTTACTTGAAGGTTGCTTTTGCCGCATCGATTGCTGTGATTACTGTTGCTTTCCTTGCTGATCGATTAAGCCTTGATGGGAATTTTGTTGACCTTCTAGGCGTTCTGATTGCTACCTCGCTGATCTACATCTTTGTGGCCCGCGCCATGAAAATCGCAGAAGTGGGCCAGACGATCAAAGTTCTACTACGAAGGTAAGGTGCGCTCGTGAGCGTTGATTACTCGAAAATCCATGATGTAGTAATTGTTGGATCTGGTCCTGCCGGTTACACCGCAGGTGTTTATGCCGCACGCGCCCAACTCGCACCAGTTTTATATGAAGGATCTGTTACTGCTGGTGGCGCGCTGA
>CAZZMU010000089.1:0-3373 GCA_964655345.1 uncultured Clavibacter sp. | reverse complement strand
CAACTCGCGTTGAACAACGTACCGACTTTGATCGCTTGATCGTTGATGTTGAAACCAAGAAGTCGATTACTCCACGCGATGCTGTTGCATCTGCTGGTAAGACTCTGGTCGAACTCTTCGGACTCGCACACGAACTTAACTATGCGGCTGAAGGAATTGACCTCGGCCCATCCGTCCAAGATGCGGCCCTTGCTGCAGATCTCGCTCTTCCCATCGAAGATCTTGATCTCACAGTCCGCTCTTACAACTGTTTGAAGCGCGAAGGAATCCACACCGTGGGCGAACTTCTTTCTCGTAGCGAAGCAGATCTACTAGATATTCGTAACTTTGGTTCGAAATCAATTGATGAAGTCAAGGCGAAGCTCGTTTCTATGGGCCTTCAACTCAAGGATTCACCAATCGGATTTGATCCAACTAAGCACCAGAACTACGGCGTCGAATTCGGCGACGATCAGGCGTAAGGAGATAAACCATGCCACGTCCATCTAAAGGCCCGCGTCTTGGAAGCGGTCCTGCTCACGAGAAGTTGTTGCTTCGCACACTTGCGGAACAACTCTTCGAAAACGGCAAGGTTCGTACTACCGAAGCCAAAGCACGCCGTCTACGTCCACTTGCTGAAAAGCTCATCACCACTGCCAAGAAGGGTGATCTTGCAGCACGTCGCCAAGTAATGGCTTCGATCGCAAATAAAAACGTCGTTCACACTCTCTTTACTGAGATTGCACCACGTTTTGAAAAGCGTAACGGTGGATACACACGTATCACCAAAGTTGGACCACGCAAGGGCGACAACGCTCCGATGGCGGTCATTGAAGTTATCGCTGAATAACTTCTTTTCGTAAATCCAGCATTAATGATGGAGCCCACTCTCAACCCTGAGAGTGGGTTTCTTCGTTTTCGCATTGATTTCTCTTACGACGGAACTCACTTCAGCGGTTGGGCACGCCAACCTGATCAACGCACAGTTCAAGGTGAGATGGAGAGCGCAATCTCAGGTCTCACGCGAACACAAGTTGAGTTAGTTGTGGCTGGTCGAACTGATGCTGGCGTTCATGCCTCTTCACAAGTTGCACATGTAGACCTTCCAGAACTTGATAAATATGGAAAAGAGTGGAGAACGCACGATCTTGTGTACCGACTGAATCGGATGTTGACCGAAGAGATTCGTATCAAATCTATCTCTCGCGCACCATCTTTTTTCCATGCCCGTTTTTCTGCGTTACGCCGCACATATATTTACAAAATCGCGGACGGACAACGCCTCATAGATCCATTGAAGCGCTTTGATATCGTCTCGTGGTATCGACATTTAGATCTATCTCGTATGAATGACGCAAGTTCACGGCTCCTTGGGGAACATGATTTTGCAACATTCTGCAAACCCGGGGGATCAGGCACCACTATTCGCAGATTAGAGAAGTTCAACTGGGAACGTATGGCAGATGGAACTCTGCAAGCAATCGTTGCCGCAGATGCATTTTGTTATTCGATGGTCCGCAATCTGGTTGGCGCAGTCGTATGCGTCGGAGAAGGACGATTTGAACCAGAGTGGATTAGCGCACTGCTTCAAAATAAAACTCGGGTAAGTGAGAGCATGGTCTTTCCGGCTCGCGGACTTACGCTTGTCGGCGTTGATTATCCGCATGATTCAGATCTCCAATCTCGCGCTACAGTCACCATTCGCCGACGAGATGAAGAGTAAATGGGCCAAATAAATGTAGTTGGCATCGAGTACGCACTTTCAGATGGTCGAGTGCTACTGAATGATGTTTCATTTCGCGTTGGTGAAGGTTCCAAAGTTGCTTTGATTGGACCAAATGGTTCGGGTAAGACCACTCTTTTTCGCATGATCGCTGGCGATCTCCAGCCCGATGCAGGTCAAATCATCATTACTGGTGGACTTGGCGTAATGCGCCAGTTCATTGGTTCTATACGTGATGATTCAACAGTTCGTGATCTATTGGTTTCAGTTTCTCCACTTCGAATTCGCAAAGCGGCCGAAACTTTGAAGGCTGCTGAAGCTGCAATGGCGCAGAGTGATTCTGAAAATGAACAAATGGCTTATGCCCAAGCGCTCGCTGATTGGGGCGATGCTGGGGGATACGAACAAGAAGTGCTCTGGGATATCGCTTGTTCAAATGCGCTCGGCAAAACTTATGATCGAGTTTCGCATCGCGAAGTAAATTCACTCTCGGGCGGTGAACAGAAAAAGTTAGTTCTCCAATCTCTACTCAAAGGCCCAGAAGAAGTACTGATTCTTGATGAGCCGGATAACTATCTTGATGTCCCCGCTAAGCGTTGGCTGGAGCAAGAAATTCGTGATTCAAAGAAGACAATCCTCTTCATCAGCCACGACCGTGAATTATTGGCGGCAACAGCCACAAAAATCGTGACTTTAGAACAAGGTGTAAATGGCAATACTGCGTGGATTCATGGTGAAGGTTTCGATACATGGCACGATGCTCGCAAGGCGCGAAATGAGCAATTCGCGCAATTAGTTCAGCGTTGGGAAGATGAACATAAGCGGCTCAAAGAATTAGTGCTGACTCTGCAATGGCAGGCGGCAAGTTCTCCTGATATGGCTTCGCGCTATCGAGCGATGCAGACTCGACTTCGAAAGTTTGAAGAAATTGGTCCACCTCCACCACCGCCTGTTGAGCAAGATGTAAAAGTGAATTTGAAGAGTGGTCGTACTGGCGAACGTGTCGTGACCTGCGAAGATTTAACTCTGGAGAACCTCACCGAACCCTTTACCTTTGAAATTTACTATCAAGATCGCGTCGCCATTCTTGGTAAAAACGGAACTGGAAAGTCTCACTTCTTACGTCGTCTTTCTGGCGACGAGACAGTGCGATATACCGGAACATTCAAACTTGGAGCTCGAGTGGTTCCTGGATTCTTCGCTCAAACTCATGCGCATCCAGAATTTGTCGGGAAAACTTTGCTGGAAATTCTTTGGAATGAGCACTCTTTACAACTTGGCGCAGCAAAGAGCGTGCTTGGACGTTATGAATTGGATCAACAAGCAGAACAACAATTCACATCTCTTTCTGGTGGACAACAAGCGCGTTTTCAAGTTCTACTGCTCGAACTTGCCGGCGATACATTGTTATTACTTGATGAGCCCACAGATAACTTAGATCTTGCTAGCGCTGAAGCTTTGGAACGTGCGCTCTCGAATTATCAAGGAACAGTTATTGCAGTAACTCACGACCGTTGGTTCGCGCGAGGATTTACGAGATTCTTGATTTTTGGCGCAGAAGGTCAGGTTTATGAGAGCCCAGAACCCGTCTGGACCCACTGATTCCCCACATTCCAGCCCGATTTTGACCCCTTTCCCGCATGCGGGTAACCTTCCCCTTCTGCCTCCGCA
>CAZZMU010000088.1:0-3493 GCA_964655345.1 uncultured Clavibacter sp. | reverse complement strand
GCTGGATCTGAATTAACTTCATCGAGCGAATTTTCTCCCGCAGTAGAAACTCGGGCCGCCCAAATCACATCTGCATCATTTGCGCTCGATTTCACCAGTTCAACAGTGACGTCATCACGAAAGACAATGTCAGGGTATTGGGTTGCTTCACTCACGAGCGCGACCTTATCTTTTACTTGGCGCAGCCTCGGGAATATCTACGGCAGAATGTCTGCGTGTCACTAGAAGAGGGCTCATTCAATAAGCGTGCGGTGTTGCGCGACTCACTCGCGGTGGCAATTCCAGTCGGTACTTATGGAGCTGCCTTTGGTGCAGCATCCATAGCTGCTGGCTTTAGCGTTCTGCAAACCTGCCTCCTCTCTCTTCTCCTTTTCTCTGGAGCATCACAATTTGCCGTTGTCGGAGTCATGGGAGCTGGTGGATCACCGCTGAGCGCCATCGCAACAGGATCATTGTTGGGATTGCGAAACGGACTGTATGGGATGCGGATGACTCCCATATTGAAATTGCGTGGAATGAAAAAAATTCTCGGTGCACAGCTCACGATCGATGAATCAACTGGTGTTGCAATTGGTCAAGAAACTCGCGGCAATTCAGCGAGCCGATACGGATTCTGGGCCACAGGAATTGGCGTTTATGTCTTCTGGAATCTCTTCACGCTGTTAGGTGCTCTGGGCGCACAAGCAATTGGAGATCCATCCGCGTGGGGGCTTGATGCTGCCGTTCCAGCTGCGTTTCTAGGTTTGGTCTGGCCCCGTTTGATAGATATGAAATCAAAGCTTGTTGCTCTCTCAGCAATAACACTTGCTTTACTTCTCATTCCCATCGCTCCAGCTGGAGTACCCATCATTGCCACCGTAACAATCGCAATCATCGCAGGATGGAAACTTCCATGAGCGCGCTTTGGATCGCCACCTTAGTTACGAGTTTGATCTGTTTTCTCTTGAAACTACTTGGCTATTCGCTTCCTGAATCGATTCTTAATCGTCCCGTTATTCAACGGATTAATGCTTTAATACCGATTGCGCTTTTAAGTGCACTTGTTGCGGTACAGACATTTGGAAACGGAAAATCTCTTACTATTGATCATCGATTAGCTGGAGTCCTTGTTGCCGCGATTGCTTTGCGCTTGGGCGCGAACTTCCCGATCATGATGGGACTAGCTGCGCTGACTTCGGCGCTGATCTACAACTTTTAAACGATTTTCAACGCCTCGAGTTTCGCTTTGAGATCGTTATCAGAAGGCTCAGTTAAATGAGTTCCGTCAGGGAAAACAATCACTGGGATTGATCGCTGACCACCATTAATTTCAATAACTTTGTCAGATGCCGAAGGATCTGCTTCAACATCAATGACTGTGTATTGGACATTGAGCGAGTCCATCAATCGCTTGGAGCGACGGCAATCTCCACACCAATCTGCGCTGTACATAGTGATATTGCTTGACATCATTACTCCTTCTTTAGAGATCCATCAGATGTTCTAAACCGAAAGTTAAACCTGGTTTATTTATTACTTCGCGGACTGCTAACAATACGCCTGGCATGAATCCACTTCGGTCAATCGAATCATGTCGAATTGAAAGCGTCTCGCCTTGATCCCCGAGCAGAACTTCTTGATGTGCCACCAAGCCACGCAACCGAACCGAGTGAACTGGAACATCACCCACTTTTGCTCCTCGAGCACCATCAAGTCCACTTGAAGTTTTATCGGGCATCGCAGGGCGTTGTGAATTCTTGCGGGCTTCAGTAATAAGTTCTGCAGTACGAGATGCAGTTCCAGAAGGAGCATCAGCCTTTTCTGGATGGTGTAGTTCAACTATTTCTACGGATTCAAAATACTGAGCGGCTTTGGCAGCAAACTGCATCATAAGAACCGCACCAAGTCCGAAATTCGGTGCAATTACGGCGCCCACCTTTGGATTACTTGCGAGCCATTTCTTAACTTCTGAGAGACGCTTGTCATCAAAACCAGTTGTGCCAACAACTACGTGAATGCCATTGTTGATGGCAAATTCTAGATTTTTCATTACCGACTCAGGATGAGTGAAGTCAACAACGACTTGCGCACCACTTGAAGTGATTTGTTCGATTGAATCTCCGAGATCGATTTGAGCGACAAGGGAAAGATCGGGCGCCGCAGAAATCGCTTTAACAGTTTCGGCTCCCATGCGCCCCTTGGCGCCAAGAACGGCTACTTTAATTGTCATCGCTCCCCTACTTCATCACTTTCTCAAATACCGAACGCTTGGAGAATGGTCCCACAACTGCCAACGTCGGCGCTGCATGGAGAACTTCATTGGTAAGAGCTCGAATATCGGCGCTGGTTACAGATGAAACTTCCTTAAGAATCTGGTCGAAGCTCATGACTTCCCCGTATACCAATTCGCTCTTACCAATTCGGCTCATTCGAGAACCAGTATCTTCTTGGCTCAGAACCAGCGCACCACTAACGGCGCCTTGGGCTCGTGTGAGTTCTTCGTGGGTTAATCCATTCTGGGCAACATCATGAAGAACATCACGAATAATAGAAACAACTTCTGGAGCTTTTGTTGGATTACATCCCGCATAAAAACCAATGAACCCACTTCCAGCAAACTGTTGGGCATAGGAGTAAACCGAATATGCCAATCCACGTTTTTCCCTTATCTCTTGGAAGAGTCGTGATGACATTCCACCGCCAAGTGCTGCAGAAAGAACTCCCATCGCAAAGCGGCGTCTGTCGTCGCGAGCTACGCCTGGCATTCCTAAAAAGAGGTGCGCTTGCTCAGTTTTGCGATTGAGGATACCAATCCGTTGAGAAGCTGGATGCCTGAACTTCGTATTTGGGCGTAAAGAAAAATCAGCTTTCGGACGATCAAGAAATTCATCGCGAGATAGCGCCTTTATGACCTGATCGACCACTTTCTGGTGCTTCAAATTTCCGGCGACCGCTACGACGATATCTTGCGGTAAATAACGCTTTTTGTAGTAATTAAAAATCGCAGTTCGCGAAAGGCTATTGATAGATTCATTCGTTCCAAGAATGGGTCGTCCCAAAGTGGAATCACCATAATAAGTTTCAGCAAAAAGTTCATGTATTAGATCTGAGGGGTCATCATCCCTCATTGAGATTTCTTCTAGAACAACTTTGCGCTCAGCATCGACATCTTCCGCTCGTGCGACGGATGAAGTTATGAGATCAGAGATGACATCAATTGCAAGTGATAAATCAGAATCAATGACTCTGGCATAGAAGCAGGTGTATTCCTTCGAGGTAAAAGCGTTCATCTCACCACCGACAGCTTCGATGGATGAAGAGATATCTAATGCGCTTCGAGTTTTCGTGCCTTTGAAGAGCAAGTGCTCGAGGAAGTGAGAGGCGCCAGCAACTTTTGGAGATTCATCACGCGAGCCAACATTGACCCAAATTCCATAGGCAGCGGATCTAACTCCAGGTATTTCTTCCGTGACAATACGCAGACCGCTCGGAAGAACGGTCTTGCGTACAGTCA
>CAZZMU010000087.1:0-3499 GCA_964655345.1 uncultured Clavibacter sp. | reverse complement strand
TCTCGCGAACTGAAAGAGAATCTTGGCCCAGGTTTTGAGGATCTAGATGTATCTGACTTGACTCCGAAGAATCTTGCGAAGAAAGTCATTGGCAATGCGATGGATGACATCAATATGAATGATGTGAAGCCGGTCGTGAATGAAGTAAGAAAACAATCACGCGACATCAAAAACGTCGCAAAGATTGATCCAGATTTACTATGAGCGAAAAGATTATCGAAGCAATCTCTGTAGCTCTCGCGACTGTCTCAGATCCCGAATTACATCGACCACTTCCAGATCTTGGTATGGTCGAGAGCGTCACTTTTAACAACGGTCAGGCTCACATTAAAATACTTTTGACCATTTCCGGCTGCCCAATGAAAGATCGGTTACATAAAGATATTTCTGATGCCGTCATGAAGGTTGATGGAGTTAATACATTGACCATTGAATTTGGAACCATGAATGAGGCGCAGAGAGATAATGTAAAGAAACTACTCCGTGGTGGTCGCGAGAAATTCATTCCGTTCGCCCAACCTGACTCACTTACTCGAGTGTGGGGAATTTCATCCGGGAAAGGCGGGGTCGGAAAATCCACTGTCACAGTGAACTTAGCGGCTGCGCTGGCTGCGCGTGGGTTCAAAGTAGGAGTTTTGGATGCCGATGTTTACGGACATTCCATCCCGCGATTGCTTGGAATCGAGGGGCAACGACCAACAGCGATTGATCAAACCTTCATCCCCATCGAAGTTCATGGAATTAAAGTAGTCTCGATTGAAATGTTTAAACCTGATCGGGCTGATCCAGTTGCATATCGAGGACCATTGCTTCATAGAGTTCTAGAGCAACTTCTCAGCGATGCTTACTGGGGCGATTTAGATTTCTTGCTTTTAGATTTACCTCCAGGAACCGGTGACATTGCAATTTCTCTTGGGCAGCTCATTCCTGCATCCGAAATAGTCGTTGTCACAACCCCACAACTTGCTGCGGCCGAAGTTGCCGAGCGCGCTGGAAGAATTGCGCACCAACTCAAGCAACACATCATTGGAGTGGTTGAAAATATGTCGGCATATGTTGATGAACGCACTTCTCAAGAGATTGCACTCTTTGGTTCAGGTGGTGGAGAAGAAACAGCCCGGCGCTTGAGCACTCTTATTGGGAGTGATGTTCCTTTGGTTGGGAAGATTCCTTTTGATATCTCGCTTCGAGAAGGGGGAGATGCGGGCCAGCCCATCGTCTGGAAAGAACAAGAATCTCCTGCGGCTCAACAATTTCTTTCCATCGTGGATCAACTTGCTCCACGAAAAAAATCGTTACTTGGCGTCAGGCTTGGAGTCAGTACCTAGTCGTTCGTCGAGTATTTCTTTGATTTCATGCACAAGCTCTTTGCGCATCGCTGCAATCTCACGGACCATGAATTCAGTAACGGCAAGATTTCTTTCATCTCGTGCTCGATCTTCTTGTGAGGTCACTCGATCACGATCTGCTTGTCGATTCTGTGCTAAGAGAATTAGTGGAGCAGCGTAAGACGCCTGAAGAGAGAGCAACAAGGTTAGAAAGATAAATGGGTATTCATCAAAACGCAGTTGTTGTGGACCGAAGATATTCCACAGAACCCACGCAGTAACAAAAATGGTCATGTAAACCAAGAACTTGGCAGTGCCGATAAAGCGCGCGAAGCGTTCCGATAAACGTCCAAAAGTTTCGGGGTCATAACTTGGCCTCAAAGCTCGTCGCGATTCGCGCGGTATCTCTAGCCTTGAAATCTTCGCCATGGTTACACCTCTCGTTCCGTGCTTCGCCAGTTAGCGGGTAGTAAGTGGTCAAGAACATCATCCACAGTCACAGCGCCAAGAAGCCGTTCATTCTCATCGACGACTGGAGCGGCGATGAGGTTGTAATTAGCAAGATGCTTCACTACATCGTTGAGTGATGTATCAGGCGCAATAGCATTTGTCTCAATTTCAGCAACGATTCCAAGGCTTAGTGCAGGTGGTTCGCGTAGCAATCGTTGAACGTGCACAACTCCAACCAAACGACCTGTGGGAGTCTCGAGTGGCGCCCGACAGACAAATACTTGAGCTGCGAGCGCAGGTGCAAGGTCTTTCTGTCGTACTGCAGCAAGTGCTTCAGCAACTGTTGAATTTGTCGCCAAAATGACAGGATCAGTTGTCATCATTCCGCCGGCGGAAAAATCTTCATATTCCATAAGTCGACGAACATCTTGTGCTTCATCATCTTCCATCAAACTCAACAAGGATTCGGCCTTCTCGCTGCCGACTTCGCGTAACACGTCTGCTGCGTCATCAGGAGCCATCTCACTCAAGACATCAGCAACGAGTTCGCCTTCAAGTTGTGTCACTAAAGCAACGCGATCGGCGTCATCCATTTCCTCTAAAACATCTGCCAACTTTTCATCATCAAGAGTTCGTGCAATTTCGGTCTGTCGGTTCATGTCAAGATCATGCATAGCTGCAGCAACATCTTGAGCGGGCAGTAGATTGATATCTTCTTCTACAGCATTGAAATTAATGCCATGAACCGGTGTTTCAACCTCTACATCGCTCCAATTAACAGTCACACTGGTGCCGCGCCGAAATCCGCGGGCTTTCTTCAATACATGGAGTTGTCGGGCGTACCAATCTTTAGTTTCTGATAGCTCCATGCCAATGTCTTCAATGATGACGGACTCACCGTTTTCGTGGAGACGCGTTGTGTGATCGAGCAATTCTGCGAGAAGTTGGATTTCGCCATGTCGCTGTTGGTAACGACGAATGTTGAGAGCGCCAGTAATAAATACTCCACCATCATCAATAGAAGTAACACGAGTGATAGGGATAAAGATTTTCCTGCGCTGTGGAACCTCGACGATAAATCCGAGAATTCGTGGAGCTGAGCCATCCTGCCTCATCGATGCAACAGCATCGCGGACTCTTCCTACTCGATCAGCGTTAGGGTCAAATACTGGAGTACCAGCGAGTTTGGCCAGAAAAATTCGCGTTAATTGTTGAGTGCGCATCAGGTACCTCCATAGGGCAAGGTTATCGCAAGGAATCGTGGTGGCTGACTAGTAGGTTTACACAGTGCGCGATCAAGACCACACTCAATTACCGCGAGGACGCGACATTCCTTTATTGCTCATGGGAATCATAGGAATTGGAACATCAGGTCCTGTGATTGCGCTGAGTACGATGCCAATTCTGGCTCTCGTCTTCTGGCGAAATCTGGGTGGCGCTTTCCTAATGTTCCTTGTGGCTCTGCGAAATCGCGAATGGTTCAAGAGTGAATCACGAGAAGGGATTCGCTGGGCGGCTCTATCTGGAGTTGTACTTGCTCTTCACTTCATCGGATTTTTTATCTCAATGCGTTTCACCACCGTTGCAGCAGGAACTGCCCTCACGGCTCTTCAACCAATATTTGCCGCATATTTTGTTAAGAGATTAGGTGGACACATTCCACGCCAAGCATGGATTGGCATGGTTATAAGTTTTATTGGAGTTCTTATCATTACGGGTGT
>CAZZMU010000086.1:0-3713 GCA_964655345.1 uncultured Clavibacter sp. | reverse complement strand
GACATAGTTGATTATCTAACGAAAGTAGCAAGGGATGCGACCGCATCCAAGATCGGAGTCGGAAAGACCCCAAGAGCAATTGTCACAATCGCAGCCACCCAAATCGTAAGATTTGTGTTTAAGGAAGGAATTGTTACCGTGACAGTATCTTCTTCTGGATCGGTGAAGAACATCATCACAATCACACGAATGTAGAAGAAAGCCGCAATCGCGCTCGAGAGAACTCCAGCAACCACAACTGCGATATTTCCACTGTCATAAGCAGCAGTAAAGATTGTGAACTTACCAATGAAACCTGCGGTGAGTGGAATACCAGCGAAGGAGAGCAAGAAAGTTGCGAAGATTAATGCGACCGCCGGCGAGCGTTTAGCTAATCCAACCCAACGGTTGAGATCAGTCACCTCACCTGAAGAGTCACGCACCAGAGTAATAAGTGCAAATGCGCCCAGAGTTGTGAAGCCGTAGCTTGCAAGATAGAAGAGTGAAGCTTTCAAACCTTCTTGATTGAGAGCAAGAATTCCTGTGAGTAAGAAACCAGCGTGGGCTATTGAGGAATAGGCCAACATGCGCTTCACATCGCGTTGTGCGATTGCGATGATTGAACCAACAAGCATCGTGACAATTGCAATAGCAGTGATGACTGGCTTCCAACTCCAAACTGCGCCGCCAAGTGCGACATAGAAAATACGAAGTGCTGCACCGAATGCGGCAACCTTTGTGGCTGCAGCCATAAATGCAGTCACAGGTGTTGGGGCGCCTTGATAAACATCTGGAGTCCAAGCATGGAATGGGGCGGCTCCAACCTTAAAGAGCAATCCGACGCTGAGTGAAATCATTCCGATCAAAAGAAATGCATCGTTGCCGCCAGAACTAATTGCAGTACGAATTCCATTCAGTGAAACATCCCCCGCAAATCCATAGAGGAACGCTGCTCCAAAGAGGAAGAACGCAGATGAATATGCGCCTAGCAAGAAATACTTCAAGGCCGCTTCTTGAGAAAGTAAACGACGGCGACGTGATAGTCCTGCCATCAAATAAAGTGGAAGCGACAGTACTTCAAGAGCCACAAAGAGAGTGATCAGATCATTTGCCGCTGGAAAGAGCATCATTCCGCCAACAGCAAAGAGGGTAAGTGGATAAACCTCAGTCTGAACTTTTCCAGTTTGAAGAGCTGCGCGCTCCTCCGTTGAGCCCGGGATTGCAGATGCTTGGGCCGCAAAGGCATCGATATCTGCAATCAATAAGAATGCGAAGAAAGCAAGGAGCAAGATTGTTCCTTGCATAAATAGCACTGGACCATCCACGATTACTGAGTTAACCGCAGCAGTTGCAGACTGAGTACCACGAAGTCGTAGAACTTGAGCAAAACTTAAGACGACAGCACCAAGTGAAATCGCTAGCTGTAATGGAGCGCGCAATTTTGCTGAGACGAAGGCTTCGACAATAACCGCGATGATGGCTGCAGTGAAAATGACGAGCATCGGAGCTAGCGCGCCATATTCAAGCGCAGGAGCGTTAAATTCCATTATTTATCGCCTCCTACCAGCGGGGCTGGATCAGTAAAGCCGGCCTTTTCAATAGTGGCTTGTGCGGCTGGATTGATGATGTCGAGCGCGGGTTTGGGATAAAAACCAAGAGCAATGATGACCGCAATAACCGGAGCAATTGCAACAATCTCGCGCTTGTTCAAATCAGGCAGGTTCTCATTTCCTGGAGTTGTGGGGCCATGCAACGCTTTCTGAACCGGAATCAAGATGTAGAGCGCAGCAAGAACTATTCCGAAGGTCGCAATAATTGCAGCGACTGGATAACGCGTATACGTACCAACTAGAACAAGAAATTCACTGACGAAACTTGAGAGACCCGGAAGTGCAAGCGACGACATACCAGCAATAAAGAAGGACCATGCCAGTAACGGAGTAACCCGTTGTAGTCCACCAAATTCGGCGACAGTAGAAGTTCCGCGACGCGACATCATCCATCCAGCAGTTAAGAAGAGCGCTGCGGTCGAAAATCCGTGGTTGAGCATATAAAGCGTCGCACCCGAATTTCCTTGAGATGTCATCGCAAAGATTCCCATGGTTATGAAACCGAAGTGAGAAATAGAAGTAAAGGCAATCAAACCTTTAATATCTTTCTGACCGATTGCAAGGAATGCGCCATACAAAATTGAGATTACTGAAAGCGTAATTATTATCGGTGTAAATGTCTTTGATGCCTCAGGGAACAACTCCACGCAATAGCGGATCATTCCAAATGTTCCAACCTTGTCTAGTACTCCAAGCAATAGAACGGATGTTCCTGGCGTAGCTGATTTAGCAGCATCAGGTAACCAGGTATGCATCGGCCACAATGGCGCCTTAATTGCAAAAGCAATAAAGAATCCAAGGAATAAGAAATTCTGGGTAGTGGAATCAATCGTAAGAGTTGAAAGAACTCCAATATCGAAGCTCCGGCCACCTTGGTTACCGGAAATGACGAAGATTCCGATGATCGAGGCGAGCATCAAAAGACCGCCAAAAAGGCTGTAAAGCAGGAATTTCACCGCAGCGGCCTGGCGTGCTCCAGTTCCATAACCACCGATGAGGAAGTACACGGGAACCAACATCGCTTCGAAGAATATGTAGAAGAGGAAGACGTCGGTCGCAGCAAAGACGCCAATCATCATCGTCTCAAGAACCAACATCAAGATATAGAAAGTCTTTACGCTGAAACGACCGTTCTCAGATTCGTTCCATCCAGCAACAATCACGATTGGAACGAGAATGACAGAAAGCAAGATCAGAATTAAGGAAATGCCGTCAACTCCAAGTTGGTAGTTGATTCCAAGGGATGGAATCCAGGAATATCTCTCGACATATTGGAATCCGCTTTTCGCCGTATCGAATGCAAGAGCCGCAGATATTCCAACTCCGGCCACAAGTAATGAGATCGCAAGTGCTACTTGCTTAATCAACTTCGAATTAGCTGCTGGCAAAAATGCAATCAGTAGTGATCCGAGCAGCGGTAACGCGCCCATGCTTGTTAGTAGGTTCATAGCGTGACCACCAATACTGCAACGAGTGCGATGAGAGCACCAATTAGAATGAGTAGCGCGTAATTGCGCACATAACCTGTCTGGAGTTTGCGCATACCGCGCGCGCTACCAACAGTTGATGCTGCTACGGCGCGAACCGTGCCATCAATAACGCTCTCATCGGTCTTTAATAGAACTTGGGTTAGCTTCTGGCCAGGGCGCATGAAGAGGAATTCATTTGCATCATCCTGGAGCAAATCGCGACGTGCGACGCGGGTAAATATGCTGACATCTTGAGGAGCGCTTGCAGCTAATTCCCCACGATATTTCGCAAGAGCGATACCAACTCCGATGAGAACCGCAGTAATCGCAAGTGAGGTAACAACGATTGGTTGCAAGAACTCTTCATGTTCGTGGTGATGCTGATCAACTACTGGCGCGAGCCACTCAACAATGGCTTTTCCGCTGTAGAGCAGGTAGCCCGAAGCGACTGATCCGATAGCCAAAACCGCCATTGGCGCCCACATCAAGAAGGGCGATTCGTGTGGGTGAGCATCATCGGCCCAACGCTTGTTGCCAAAGAATGTCATCAACATAACGCGGGTCATATAAAACGCAGTAATCACAGCGCCAAGAAGTGCGGCAGAACCAAAGATCACGCCTTGAACTCCGCCAGCATTAAACGCGGTTTCGATGA
>CAZZMU010000085.1:0-3759 GCA_964655345.1 uncultured Clavibacter sp. | reverse complement strand
TACGCCTTCAAGACCGGGTTTAAAGTCATCTGCCATGCGGCGTATTCTGCCTGTAACACGTGAGTGCGCAAAACGGCGCAGTCAAAGATGCCCCAACCCCTAAAGTGACGTTAGATACACCCATGACTGAAAAGCAGCAGCCAGAAATCAGCCGCGAGGCGATATCTGCAATGCGTCGCTCCTATGGAGAGCAAGGTTTAAGCGAAAGCGCTGCACACTCAGATCCGATCACACAGTTCCACAGTTGGCTTCGCGAAGCTACAAACAATTCGATGATTGTCGAAGCTAATGCGATGGTTTTATCGACGGTAAGCACATCGGGTCCTACCTCTCGGACAGTTCTCCTAAAAGATGTCACCCAAGAAGGATTCACATTCTTCACTAATTACAATTCAAGGAAAGCTGGCGAAATTGCTGAGAACTCTTCAGTCTCACTTCTCTTTCCTTGGTACCCAATGGAGCGTCAAGTAATTATTACCGGCAGGGCCGCAAAGATTTCCGAATCAGCATCACAAGAATATTTTTCTACTCGGCCATGGTCGAGCCAGATTGGTGCGTGGGCCAGTGAACAATCATCGCAGCTCGATTCGCGCGAAACCTTGGAAAGGCGCTGGAAGGAATTTGCTGAAAAATATCCTGAAGGCACATCCGTTCCAAAACCTCCCTATTGGGGCGGATTCGTTGTTTCGCCAGAAACGATTGAGTTCTGGCAAGGTCGTTATTCTCGATTGCATGATCGGCTTCGATATGTAAGGCAAGAAACGCAATCTAATTGGAAGCTTCAACGCATCTTCCCTTAGGCTTCACCACATGTCCGAGTTGAAGATTCCTGAATCGCTCAAGCCCAAAGATGGTCGATTTGGATGTGGCCCATCCAAAATTCGCTCCGAAGCGCTCGCAAATCTCGCCTCATCAGGCGCATCGATACTTGGAACATCCCATCGTCAAAAACCCGTTAAGAACGTAGTGGCTCGAGTTCGCACGGGTCTAACCTCACTTTTCAATCTTCCAGATGGATATGAAGTTGTTCTCGGTAATGGTGGATCCACTGCATTCTGGGATATTGCAACCTTTGGCTTAATCGAGAAGAAGTCGCAACACTTAAGTTTCGGTGAGTTTTCTTCAAAGTTTGCTTCAGCCGCAAAAGACGCGCCATTTCTCGATGACCCAAGCGTCATCAAATCAGAACCCGGTACACATCCACTTCCTATTGCAGAAGATGGAATCGACACTTATGCGCTGACACATAATGAAACTTCTACTGGCGTTGCGATGTCCATCAAGCGTCCGGCAAATACTGATGGCGCTCTGGTACTAGTCGATGCCACCAGCGCTGCAGGCGGACTAGTTGTAGATGCGCGCGAATTCGATACTTACTACTTCGCGCCCCAGAAATCATTTGCCTCCGACGGAGGTTTATGGCTTGCTCTCATGAGCCCCGCTGCGATTGCGCGCGTTGCAAAGATTAAAGAAAGTAGCCGATGGGTACCGGCATTTTTTGACTTAAATATTGCAATTGAGAATTCGCGACTAGACCAGACCTATAACACACCTGCGGTAGCAACCCTGATGTTGCTCGCAGATCAAATCGAATGGATGAACACCAATGGAGGCTTGAAATTCGCCGCAGGCCGCTCTGCTACTTCAGCTGAAATTATGTATGGCTGGGCAGAGAAAACCTCGTACACCACTCCATTCGTGACTGATCCATCAATGCGTTCTAACGTAGTTGCAACTATTAACTTTGATGATTCTATTGATGCCCTAGAGATAGCAAAAACGCTTCGCGCAAATGGGATCGTCGATACTGAGCCCTATCGCAAGCTCGGAATGAATCAACTTCGAATTGGAATGTTTCCTTCAGTGGATCCTGATGACATCTCTGCGCTCACTTCTTGTATTGAATTTGTCGTCGAGAATCTGAAGAAATAGTTCGTTGACTAGCGCTACTTATCGCCGCAATAAAGTTTTCTGGCTAGCGGCGCTCCAAACTGGCGCATTTGGTCTATTTATGGGCGGATTCGGCCCCGCGCTCCCCTTGCTGCAACAAGAACAAGGCACCAGCGCCGCCGTTGCTGGACTTCATGGAACCGCGCTGGGGTTGGCGTCAATCATCGCCGGATCGCTCAACGCACGGATTGTCCATCGCTTCGGTCGAATGAATAGCGTCTGGTTAGGGCTGACTATTTTCAATCTCGGCGCACTCGGTTTTGTTTTTCTGCCTTATGCCTGGCAGACAATTTCTGCGATCCTAATTTCGGGAATTGGATTGTCAGTAACCATTAACAATACTTTCATGAAACTTTCGATTTACTATTCAGAACATTCCGCAAGGGCAACTTCCCAAGCAAATGGAGTCAATTCTGCCTTTGTACTTCTTGGCAACTTCATTATTGGAGTTATTGCAAGTAGCGCTTTCAGTTGGAAACTTGGACTGCTTCTTTGTATTCCCTTTACTCTTGTTCTATATCTTGCGCTTGGTAGAAGTGAAGATTTCGAGCACACTCCAGAAGAATCCGGTCACCAACGTGGTTCCCTCTCAGGTAAATATTGGATTAGCTGGATTGGAATGAGCTTCTGCATCGCAGCTGAATTCGCAATTGCATTCTGGGCTGCGGCGTTACTTCGAGAGAAAACTGACATCAGCGCTCCGCTTGCTACCACGCTGGTTTTAGCTTTCCCAATGGGCATGATGCTCGGTCGTTGGTTTGGGACATATCTCTTCCCTCAGCTTGATATTGATATGCGTCTGAAATTGATTATCGCGCTTCAAGGGTTGAGCTTCATGGTCTTTTGGAAATCCGAAATCTTGGTCGCATCCTTTATCGCGCTACTACTTGTTGGTTTCGGTACATCAATGCAGTTTGCACTATCGACTCTTCGGTTGTTGAGATTTGGAAAAGATAAGCCTGATCTTGCCATTGGAAAATCGAGTCTAGGTGCTGGTTTTGCGATTGGATTATCACCGCTATTTCTGGGCTTTTTAGCTGATCGATTGGGAATTATCGACGCATTTCTATTGGTTCCAGCTCTGGTGATCTGTGCTTTTGTTATTGTTGCCTTAGTTCCCAGTAACGTTCATGAAGCGGAGAAGTTATGAACTACAAAACTCGTCGGATTGTTACGCTGGTAATCCTTTTTAGCCTAGTCTTTTTTGTTCTCATAAGTGGGCTCTAGTACATCAGCAACTGCGACGCTTGGTGGCGGAGCGCCTTTATCGTGAAATCTTGAGTAAGTAACAAGTGCAGCAAGCAATGAAATCGAACCACAAATTCCAATAGTCTCTCGAGTTCCGATTGCTTGAGTCATCCAGCCGATGAACGGCGAAACTATTGGAGTTCCACCGAGAAATACTGTGAGATAAATTCCCATTACGCGCCCCCGAATTTCAGAATCGGTTCGCATCTGAACCATCGTGTTTGCGCCGATGAACGTCAAAAGTGCAACGCAACCAATGAACGGTAA
This sequence comes from uncultured Clavibacter sp., assembly GCA_964655345.1. GTDB lineage: Bacteria > Actinomycetota > Actinomycetes > Nanopelagicales > Nanopelagicaceae > MAG-120802. Next base: position 294 of record CAZZMU010000085.1, on the reverse strand, counting down.
GAAGACTGCGTAAATCAAATAGGTAGGTGCAAAAGAACCAGCAATCAGGAGTGCGCTAAAGACCATCGCACCCAACATCACGAATCGCGGTCCACGTTTCTTCTCAAGCCGCGCAGAGATAATCGCTCCAGAAAGTGATCCAATCGCCAGAATGCTTCCGAGGGCGCCGTATTCGGCAGCGCTCTTATCAAAAACTTGTGTTGCCATCATGGTATTGAAAATATTGAAATTCAAACCGAAGCTAGTAGCAAAAAAGACTGTGATCATTACAGCAAGAATGTCTGGTCGAGCGGC
>CAZZMU010000084.1:0-3783 GCA_964655345.1 uncultured Clavibacter sp. | reverse complement strand
ATGAACATTCCGCCAAGAAGATCGGTGAACCAATGGGTATTGCGAATTAAGGATGCAAATCCGACGGCAATAGTCACTACCGCTACTAACCAATAAAGCTTGAAGCCTTCAAAAGGAGCGCGATGTGTGTATCGGAAAATAATGTAAGCAAAAAGTCCCCACGTTACAAGAGCGTTAGATATATGGCCGCTCGGGTACGCCATTCCATCTGTGAACATGCAGATATCAAAGTCTTCCCGAGCTTTACAACGTCCAAATCCAATTTTCGCCATACCGACGAAGACATTGAGAAAAACTAGCGAAAGAATCGAAAGGTTAAGTGGACGCCACGATTTAAAGCGTCTACTTACAAGAGCTGCGGTAACCAAAAGAATTGTCGCTGTAAACCAGCGCAGTCCCAGATCATCAAGACGTAGAACTACAAAATTAGTGAACCCAGATAATTTTGGTCTTTCAATATCTGCCACAAATTGATCAAAGCGATAGAGCAGACCTTGGTTGAGGATATCTAGCGTCACTAAAACAAAACCAAATGTAAGGACTGCAGCCCAACGCAGAGCAATGTTCATCTCGTGGCGACGGTGATCAAGATTTTGATCTACGACATCATCAAATCGACCTTCTGAGCGAGTGCTCATTCGACTGTCACCGACTTTGCGAGGTTTCGCGGTTGATCAACATCATTGCCGCGAGCGACCGCCATCTCGTACGCAAAAACTTGTAATGGAACGATAGATAAAACTGGTTGCAGAAGTTCGTGGCTTGAGGGAATTCGAATCATGTGAGGAACATCGAGAGTGGTCGATGAATCTGCAATAGCTATTACTTTTGCACCGCGAGCCCGTACTTCCTGGATATTGCTGCGCATCTTCTCCGAGATTTCGCTTTCATATGGAGGAAGTACGGCAATCACGGGAGTACCTTCCTCAATCAGCGCGATCGGGCCATGTTTAAGTTCGCCACCGGCAAATCCTTCTGCGTGCATGTATGCCAACTCTTTGAGTTTAAGAGCGCCTTCTAGTGCTGCGGGATACCCGACATGACGTCCTAGGAACAAGACTGATGTTGCATCTTTGAAGCCGCGTGTCATTGCTCGGAGCGGCTCAACAGTCTCAAGAATTTCCTCAATTTTATTTGGCAGAGCCAACAACTCTTCACTTAAGTTTTTAATTTCTTGTGGAGTTAATGTCGCGCGGATCTGGGCTAGCGCTAATCCAAAGATATTCAGAGCGATGATCTGGGTAAGAAGTGCTTTGGTGGAAGCGACTGCAATCTCAGGTCCAGCATGCGTATAAAGCACCACATCGGATTCACGTGGAATCGTCGAACCCATAGTGTTGCAAATTGAGAAAGTTTGGGCGCCTAAAGATCGTGCATGACGTAGCGCCATCAAGGTATCCATTGTTTCGCCTGATTGGGAAATAGTTATGACTAAAGTTTTCTTTGATAGCACTGGTTTGCGATAACGAAATTCTGAGGCGAGTTCAACGTCAACCGGAATCTTTGCCCAGTCTTCCAATGCATATTTTCCGATTAATCCAGCATGGAAGGCGGTGCCACAAGCCAAAATCAATACTCGATCGATATCGAGATTGAGTGAAGAAACTTCATTGCACTCTATTCGACCATCTGTGGTGAAACGCCCTAGCAAAGTATCGGAGACCGCTTTGGGTTGTTCGAATATCTCTTTCAACATGAAGTGGGTAAATCCACCACGCTCAGCGGCTTGGGCATCCCACGTAATTTCATATTCTTTTGGCGAAATTGTTTTCCCATCGAGGTCGGTTACGGAAACTTTTTCTGGGGTTACCTCCACGACTTGGTCTTGCCCTAATTCAAGGGCTTTCTTGGTATGGCTAATAAAGGCTGAGACATCGGAAGCTAGGAAGTTCTCACTCTCTCCTACTCCAACCACCAGTGGAGAATTTCTTCGTGCACCAATAATGGTGTGGGGCGCATCAGAATGAATCGCTAAAAGCGTGAATGAGCCACGTATTTTTTTACAGACCGAACGCATAGCTTCGGCTAAATTTCCAGAGCTTGCGAATTCATCACTGAGTAGATGCGCAACTGATTCTGTGTCGGTCTCCGAAGTAAAGGTATAGCCACGTTTCTGTAGGTCAGCCTTTAACTCCACATAATTCTCAATAATTCCATTGTGGATCACTGCCAATTTTCCGTCGTTAGAAATATGCGGATGAGCATTTGTGTCAGTAGGGCCGCCGTGCGTCGCCCATCGGGTATGACCAATACCGCTCGTGGAATTCTCGAAGCTACTTGTTAAGGCGCTCTCTAAATTTGCGAGTTTTCCAGCTTTCTTGGCTACAACGAGTGGTTCACCAGTTTTTCCTACTAGTGCAATTCCTGCAGAGTCATAACCGCGATATTCAAGACGACGAAGTCCTTCGATGACACGTGATAACGCAGGATGAGATCCTGTGTATCCGACGATCCCACACATGTGTGAGCTCCTTTAGCGAAGGATGTTTAGAGAGCGAGTTCTGATTTTACTAGCGCAGCGAGTGACTCCGCGAATTGCTGCGCATCATTTGCATCTTCAGCCTCAATCATCACACGAATCAGAGGTTCGGTGCCGGAAGCTCGAAGCAACACACGTCCCCGAGTACCAAGTGAAGATTCAATACGCGAGACCGCGTCTTTGATTGCTTGGTTATGCGCCAATTTTTCTCTGGAGACTCCAGAAACATTGATGAGAACTTGTGGAAAGCGGACCATGAAAGATGCTAGTTCTTTCAAGTTCTTGCCGGATTGAGCGATATGACTTATGAGATGCAGCGCAGTAAGCAGACCATCTCCAGTGTCTGCGTATTTACGCATGATTACATGGCCGGATTGCTCTCCGCCGAGAGTGTGGCCTTCAGCCAACATTTTTTCTAATACATATCGATCACCGACGGGGGTAGCGATAAATCCAATTCCTCGGCTTTCAAGCGCACGTATCAATCCAAGATTTGTCATCACTGTTCCAACAATTGCCTTAGTTGGAAGCTCAGTATGTTCGGCCAAAATTCCCAGAATGTAATCGCCATCAATGAGATTGCCTTCGTGATCCACTGCAAGAACTCGGTCTGCATCGCCATCATGGGCAATTCCAATATCGGCCTTTTCAGATTTTACTTTTGCAATCAGGTTTTCAAGATGAGTCGAACCACAATTATCGTTAATGTTAAGGCCATTGGGAGAAGCGGAAATCGCAATCACTTCTGCTCCAGCACGTCGTAAAACTTCTGGGGCCACAAATGAAGCAGCGCCGTTTGCGCAATCCACAACAATCTTTAATCCATCGAATTTAGATTCGATGGTACTTAAGAGATAAGAAATATATTTTTCGCGGGCATCCTCATCGACAATGGTTTTTCCCACTTCCATATCTGCTGGACGTTGCCAAGGTTTGCCAAGTAACTCTTCAATTTTTGCTTCTACTGAATCATCGAGTTTACGACCATTGCGTGAGAAGAATTTGATTCCGTTATCTCGCGCTGGATTATGAGAAGCGCTCACCATAACGCCGAGATCTGCTTGTGATTCTCGAATCAGATATGAGACTGCGGGTGTAGGAAGGACTCCGACATGGCGAACATCAACGCCGCTTTCATTAAGGCCTTTGCAGATTGCAGCAACTAAATATGACCCTGATTCGCGGGAATCTTCTCCGACGATTGCGATTGGGCGATGTCCAGCAAATTCGCCACTTTCCGTGAGAACTTCAGCAGCAGCGACGGCAAGATTGTGCGCTAACTCTGCGGTGAGATCTACGCCAGC
>CAZZMU010000083.1:0-3816 GCA_964655345.1 uncultured Clavibacter sp. | reverse complement strand
TCAGCTTGTAATCAGCGAAGCCAGCTAACTCTCCATCAACATGGATATCAAAACGCGAGAGCGGAAGATTGCGTGTTACAACAGTATTCATTAGAGCTTTCGTAAGAAATCAGGGTTGTCGTCGGGCGGAACAATCTTTCCTTTACGGCGGCGACGGCCATTTCCTTTAGGTCGACCAGCAATAATCCACGCGAGCGCGCCAATTCCGGGAACGAAAATAATGATTACAAGCCAAGCCCACTTAGGAAGGCTTCGAATCTGGCTTTCAGGGGTGCGCGAGCAATCGATGATGCTGAAAATCATCAACGCAAGAACGATGATTGATGCGATTACTGCGAGACGGACCATGAGGGAATTTTATCGCGCCACAAGCCAGGCCGCGAAAGAGAGCGCGACCGAGTAAATAATTTGGATTCTCCCCGTTTTGGCTAAGAGAGAAATAAGTTCGCCTCCACGTGCGCCGGCGCTAACAGCCCGAACTGACTTCGAAACGAGTGGTAGAGAGAGGAGAGCGAATAAGTAGTAGAAGGAAAATAGCGCAAGCGCGACTGAGATCACGAGTGCAAAAAACATCAGCCACTTATATAAATCACGCGTGGACTTGTCTCCCATCACAACCGCGAGAGTTTTCTTTCCGGCAGCTTCATCACTTGGGAGATCGCGAAGATTGTTAAGAACCAAAATGGCACACGCGAGTGCGCCCATTGCAAATGAAGCAAGGATTACTTCGCGAGAAACAGATTCGGTCTGGACATAATACGTGCCGACTGTGGCAACAACGCCAAAGAAAATAAATACGGAGACTTCACCCATCGCTTGGTAGCCATATGGTTTTGGACCACCGGTGTAGGTCCATGCAGCAATAATGCAGATGGCACCGAGAATGATGAGTAACCACGAAGTGCGCGAGGCAAGTATTAATCCAGCAATCGCGGCAACAAAGAAGGAAATAAACGCAGCTTTCTTAACAGAATCTGCCGTCGCGGCACCAGATCCAACTAGGCGCATCGGTCCGACTCGATCAAAATCAGTCCCTTTGATGCCATCGGAATAATCATTTGCGTAATTCACTCCAATTTGGAGGGAAAGCGCAACGGCGAGCGCTAAAAAGGTATGTAAGAAAGATGCGTTATATCCCGCAAAGGAAGTACCTACTAAAACGGGCGCGATAGCAGCAGGAAGCGTCTTTGGACGAGCTCCGGCAATCCATTGTTCACGCGTAGTCATCAGCCAACTTCTTTCGATCTGGTTTTCCTAAAGCTAAGTATGGAATGGATTCAACCTTGAACATTTCTTTTGGTGAGGCGTGGGCGCCAAATTTCTTCTTCAATTTTTCTTGTAGTTGATCGAGAGCAACATGCTGGGTGGTGGCAATACAGAGTCGCTCGCCCCATTCCTTATCAGGAACTGAGAACGCAACGATCTCAGGGTGTGTGAATTCGGTCTGGAGATAGTTCTCAATTGCGCTCAGTGAAATTTTCTCTCCGCCTGAAATGATCTGGTCATCAACTCGTCCAAAGACAGTGAGGCGTCCGTTGGCGAATTCACCTCGATCTTTAGTGATGAACCAGCCGTCGTGAAGTGGGAACTCAGCGTTGAGATATCCAAGTGCAACTTGTGGCGCTTTGATCGCAATTAATCCATCACGGATATCAAGAGCGACACCATCAATTGGCGTTCCGTTATAAACCACTCCGCCAGATGTTTCAGTCATTCCGTAGGTGGTGACAACGTTAATCCCAGATGCAGTCGCTAGCTTGTGAAGTTCAGAATCAAGTGCGCCGCCGCCCACAAGAACCGACTTACAAGCTTTGAGGTGTTCTAAAAGTTGAGTGTCTCCATTAAGTGCGCGATGTAATTGTGTCGGGACTATCGCGGTGTAATCAGCTTTGTTATTCACTCCACCAGGTTCGGTACCAAGTTCGATGGAACGAATCAAAATATTAAGTCCAGCAATGTGAGAAGTGGGAAGTAGTAGAGACCAGCGTTCACCGATACTTGCACCGAGGAATTTATGGGTAGCTTTTGCATTTGATATCAATGATTGTGCTGAGAGTGCAACAGATTTCGGATCACCAGTAGAACCAGAAGTTGTGACGATTAGCGCGGTTTTTGCATCGACTTCGGTAACACCTAATTCGGCAGTAGCAAGGGCTGGTCCATCGCCCTTGAGTGCGCGCAACATCGCCTCAAGAAATTGTGGGGTCGACCACGAAGAGTCGATAGTGCGCACTTCTCGCTTTACCGTGAAATCCATAACCACCGTAGGGTATGCCATATGAGCAAGCCGATTAAACGCGAACCCGGTAGCCGCGTGATTCCGCAATGGCAACGTGGCGCAGGATCAGAAAATTTCACTGATGTGCGTTATGAAATTGCCGAAGGAATGGCGAAGATAACAATCAATCGCCCGCAGGTTCGCAATGCGTTCCGCCCCGAGACGCTTGCTGAATTACAACAAGCATTTAACTTCGCCCGCGATGATGACAAAGTAGGTGTAATCATCTTCACTGGTGAAGGCGATGAAGCTTTCTGTTCTGGTGGCGATATCTCAGTTCGTGGTGATGATGGATATATCGGTAGCGATGAGGTCGGCAAAAAAGGTATCGGCAGACTTAACGTTTTAGATTTGCAAGTACAGATTCGTCGCACTCCCAAGCCAGTGATTGCAATGGTCGCAGGCTGGGCGATCGGTGGCGGACATGTATTGCATGTTGTTTGTGACATCACGATTGCGGCAGATAACGCGAAGTTTGGCCAGACCGGTCCGATGGTTGGATCTTTTGATGGTGGATATGGCGCAGGTTTACTTGCGCGCCATGTCGGACAGAAAAAAGCTCGCGAGATCTGGTTTATGTGCCGCCAATACGATGCTCAAGAAGCATTAGATATGGGCTTGGTTAACACCGTTGTTCCGGTTAAAGAACTTGAAGCCGAGACTGTTTCGTGGGCGCGCGAGATGCTCCGCCATTCACCCATGGCACTTCGTTTACTCAAAGCAGGGCTTAATGCCGCAGATGATGGATTAGCTGGCGTTCAACAACTAGCAGGAGATGCGACTTTGCTCTTCTATTTAACAGAGGAAGGGCAAGAAGGACGCGATGCATATAAAGAGAAGCGTCCGCCAAATTTCGATAAGTTCCCTAAACGCCCATAAGTCATGTCACTTTCGCTTGAAGAGGCCCTAGCCTCTCTTCGAGTTGTCGCGCTTCCGATGAAAACGAAGTTTCGCGGGCTACAGATAAGAGAAACCGCTTTAATTCAAGGCAGCGCTGGTTGGGGAGAATTTGCACCATTTATCGAGTATGACGCGCATGAATCTTTACCGTGGCTAGAGAGCGCAATCGAAGCGGCCACAACTAACTTTCCTTCAGGGATGCGAAGCTCGATTCCAGTAAATGCAACCGTTCCGGCCACAGATGATGAGAGTGAGATTGAAAAGATTCTCTCGTGGTATCCAGGCGTGAGTACTGTCAAGATAAAAGTAGGAACTGGAATTCGAGAAGATTTAGTGCGGATTGCTCGAGTGAGAAAGCATTTACCAAACGCAAAGATTCGCGTAGATGTCAACGGTTCATGGAGCGTTGATGATGCGGTCTTCAATATTCGCACTATTTATGGAGAAGTTGCTGGAACATCTCTTGAATACGTGGAGCAACCTGTTGCAACTCTTGAAGAGCTAAGGGAATTAAAAGAGAGATTAATTGTTGATGTAAAGATTGCTGGAGATGAAGTTCTTCGCAAAGCGATCGATCCTTTTGCGATTGATCTTGTGGGCGCAATTGATGTGTTGATGTTAAAAGTTTCGCCATTAGG
>CAZZMU010000082.1:0-3829 GCA_964655345.1 uncultured Clavibacter sp. | reverse complement strand
TAAACGCTGCCACGGCGCTTCATAGAATCTCAAACTCGGTACACAACCACTTCCGATCAACGCCTTCGAAACGGGCAGCAAGTACACGCACTCGTTCTTTAAAAACGAGAGTGACGGTAATCTCAATGACGCCCTCTATCGGCTCATGCCGATGAAATTTCCTGATTTTAGGTACTTCTTTAAAAGTTCCAATTTTCTGAAGCAATGAGTTGTAGGTGAATCTATGTGTCGACCGCGCGATTTGTTGAATGGAGCGTCGACCGGATAGCGCTTCGATGGCGCTGACGACATACATCAGAGTCCATCTCTCAATATTCGGAAGCTCAGAGAGTGGGGAAGGATTTGGAGCAAAATCAGGGTCATAACTTTCACCATGTGAAGTAGGAACAAGATACAACTTGTGAACCTGGTTGGAATGATCACCCCATATGTGATTTGCTTTATAAGTTGATGAACTTTCAAAGAGATCGAGATGGGGTTGAAACGAGAGGGAATTATCCATCGGCGAATTCTTAGACCTGCAAAAGGGAAGAATCTCATCCAAAAGTATGAGATTTATATGTATGTGCGCAGACTATTCATCAACTATGAAAAATCCATTTACAGATACGAACCATGAAAAGAGTCCAGCAATTAGTGGCTCTCGGAGAGTGAAAAAACAATGGCGTTGGAGTTTTGATTTCAGACTATTTTTCGGCGTCACTCTGATCGTTGCATCATTGATCTCGGCCTATGTAATATCAAAGTCCACTAGCAAGATGATCACGGTATGGAGCGCTACTACTGACCTTGCAGCCGGTGAGATGATTGAAGAATCTGATGTCACGATAACTAGAGTGTCCTTAGTCAATAAAGCTGAATTCTACTTGGATGGAGCATCACCGATTGTTGGTTCCTACGTTCTAAGACCTATCAGAGCCTCGGAGCTAGTACCCGCTTTTGCGTTATCCGAGATGCCCATGTCTGATCTTCATAAAGTACCTATTTCTTTACCAAGCTTACGAATACCGCACAGTGTTTCTAATGGAAGTATCGTCGATGTATACGGAGTACTTCGTAGTTCCACAGCAAGCCTCAGCCAAGTCCAAAATCAGAATCCAACCAAGAAATTACTCACAGGCGTTAGTGTCGATGCGATGAATATGGATGCGAGCAAATTGGGCGGAGAGACTGGCCTCACTCTTTTGGTCCCCACCGGCGAGGTGTACAGCTTCATTTCGAGTTTCGCAGACTATGAATTCATACTGGTTAAGTCAGAGTGAGCATCTTATTTATTACAGCAATCCGTTCCCACGAAGACGAAGATCGGATTATCGCAACTCTTACGAACCAAGGTTATGAGTTAATATTCCGCGCGTTCTCAAGTGAAGATTTAACAGAATTCTTAGTTGAATTAAAATCAGATCAGCGGACTCTGGTGGTGGCTAGCAATGATTTCGAAATAGAGAAAATTGCAATCTCCAATCGAAACAATCAAAATCTCAAGTTTGTGACTCTCTCACACAATGCTTTGAATTCTGAAGACCTGGCTCTGAGTTTGGTTCACGAAGCGCTTCGAAAAACAGAAGAGATGCATAAGTCACGTTCAGTTGTATTAAGGGCGCCCCATTGGATAACAATTACGGGATCGAGCGGGTCTCCCGGTATCACAACGATTGCACTCAATGTCGCCTCAGAACTCTCATCAACCCGTGAAAATCTACTCATTGATGCAGACATACGACATCAAGATCTGCATATTCGTTTAGGAGCGCGCCGAGAGGGCAAGACGATCCTCACACCTTCTTTAGCATTCATGGGAATTGTTACTGAGGATGATCGATCTCTACTGGATAACCATAGGAATGAGAACTGCCTTATTGATGTTGGCCAGATGCCGACAATACGTGACGAGCTGATAATTGATCGACGATTAGATTCTCGTACGGCCCTGGAGCTAGTTTTGCAGAGTTCTCGAATTGTTTACGTAACACAACTCAACAATCGATCTCTCATCGAATTAGAGGGATTTCTCAAGTTTGCTCAAAGTGAATTACGCGAAGTTCCATTAGCGGTGATTTTAAACAAAGTAAGCAATACCAATCGCCAGAAATCTCTTTACAAAAGCTTTAAGAATCAGATTTCCGAGTATCCGCATTTCATTGCGCCGCGCGATCACTCACTTGTCGATCGAGCCGAGGGACGTTTTGCGGTATTGAGTGAAGTTGGGGCTCGGTCCTCGCTTAGAAAGGCGGTTCAAGACCTCTCGATTTATCTCGATAAATCAACCTGAGTACCCTTTCGCCCATGCCATTCCGTAATCTCTTAGAGGAATCACATTCCTTAACCGAACAAGATGTCTTGCGTCTTGGAGAACTTGTAGCTGAATGGCAGCTTCTTGCAGATATCTCTTTTGCAGACCTGGTTCTATGGATTCCGCGGAGACAAGATGAAAAGAGCTGGCCCGAAGGACATATCGCAATTGCCCATATTCGTCCGATGACTGCTGCCACTGTCTTCACTCAAGATCTCATTGGAAATGAGGTTTTGTGGGGAAAGCGGCCACATATTGATCACGCACTGTCAACGGGCGAAATTGTTCGAGATACACAACCAGAACAACTTGGAGAGTTACTCATCAAAGAAGAGACGATTCCTGTCTTTTTCTCCGGAAAAGTAATTGCAGTCATTTCACGACATCGCAATCTTGAAACGATGCGTACTCCTTCAAAGCTTGAGCTGAACTATCGTGAGATTGCAAATCATATTTATCGAATGATTGCAGAAGGCAATTTTCCGGTTAAGGACAGTGTCTATCTTGCTGAGGCAGCTCCTCGAGTCGGTGATGGTCTTGTTCGCCTTGATGTAGAAGGAAGAGTTCTTTTTGCTAGTCCAAATGCTCGTTCAGCATTTAATCGAATTGGCTGGGATCGAGATCTAGAGGGTCATGTGCTTGGTGAAGTTCTCGATAGCCTCACACCACGTAATGAAGACGCTCAACCAAGAGAAGAGAACTGGCGAGTGTCGATGAGTGGCAAGAATTTACGTCGTGATGAATTCGAGAATGCGAGCGGAGTCATTGATCTTCTCGCTATTCCATTGACTGAAGGGGAGAATCGGATTGGAGCAGTAGTTCTTGTTCATAACGTCACAGAATTGCGTCGAAAAGATAGAGCGTTGATTAGCAAAGATGCGACCATCCGAGAGATCCACCATCGCGTGAAGAACAATCTGCAAACTGTCTCTGCGCTATTGCGCCTGCAATCTCGAAGAATTGATGATCCAAATGCCAGCGCCGCGATTGAGGAGGCGGTCCGACGCGTTGCATCAATTGCACTTGTCCACGAAACTTTGTCGACCAGCGCTCAAGATTCAGTTCAATTCGATGAAGTTATATCAAAAATAATTCAGAGCGCAGCTGAACTCAGTACCAGGCCAAATCAAATAACAGTAAAGAAGGAGGGAGATTTTGGCTCAATTCCTTCACTAGTTGCGACGCCCTTGGCTTTGGTCTTAACCGAATTAATTCACAATGCTCTTGAGCATGGGCTCTCAGAAACTGGATCCACCGTTGTGGTCAGCGCAGCAAAGTCTGGAGATAGCATGACGGCAACTGTTACTGATGATGGAATCGGAATTCCAGATGGTTTCTCGCTTGAGCAAAATACCAATCTTGGACTCCAAATTGTGCAAACGTTGACCCTGAACGAACTGGCCGGTTCAATTGAGTTTAGAAAGCCAACTAAAGGAACAGAAGTACGAATTACTTTCCCGATCAATCGAGATTAAGAATTCCTCTAATCGCTGAGAGAGTTCTCCATTAATCGCGCACGATTACGTGCTGCACGAC
>CAZZMU010000081.1:0-3851 GCA_964655345.1 uncultured Clavibacter sp. | reverse complement strand
ATTTAGGAGTTTTTCGCCGTAACGCCATCGAGAATATTGGAGGTTATGACGAGAATTTTGTTCGTGCCCAAGATTGGGAGATGAACCATCGCCTAAGATTAAATGGTGGCGTCGTTTGGTTTGATCCACGGCTAAAAGTTACTTATAGACCACGTTCAAATGTTCGTTCACTCGCACGCCAGTACAGTGATTATGGTCGTTGGCGACGGGCGGTAAGTAGGCGCCATAAAGGAACTATCAATTTAAGGTATTTAGCACCACCAATTAATTTTGTTGTGTGCTTGGCTTCTCTTCTACTGGGAATACTTTTCAACAAGTTTTTTATGATTCCCTTATTTATCTACTTAGCTTCAATTCTTATTGCGTCCTCTGTCATAGGCAAAAATTGGAGTGAGCGAACAAGACTTCCCTTAGTATTGATAATCATGCATTTTTGCTGGGGATTTGGTTTCATTTCTTCGCCAAAGTCGCTTTTACCAAGATAAGGCAAGAACGCTGCGGTACCCTAAGAAATATGAAGTCTCGAGCTCACTTCCTCGGCTCACGCGTGCTTGCACTATCGCTCGCGGCGCTCTTGATCCTGCCAACTTCCCATTCTTTTGCTGATCCAACACCGCAGATACGGATTCCTTTAGATTTCCGATTTATTGGTTCAGGCTACGGGCATGGCGTCGGCATGAGTCAAGTGGGAGCTCGCGGTCAGGCGCTGGAAGGTAAAAGCGCCCTCGAGATACTTAATTATTACTATCCAGGCACAAGCGTTACTCCATATCCTGACAATGAATTGATCAGAGTCAATATCGCAAATTTGGCGAACTCAGTTTCGCTGTCTGTTGTTGGAGGTAAAGGTCAAATACGACTGTACCAAGGCGATATACCGGCGACTGAGAATCCAGAACCTTTCGGGACATATTTAGGGGATACGACTGCGCTCTTCTCAAACTTTGCTGGGGCTGTAGTTCCTTTACTTTCTTCTCCCACAACTAAGTTTGCACCTTTTACACCTGCAAGTGCGTGGACTATTCGTTGGGATTCTGCAACCACAACTGTCGCTCTCACAAACGGAACTGAAACTGCTCAATATCGTTATGGACAAATAGTCTTCAAGAGCGTCACAAATCTCGTTACTTCCTATCTTGCCGTCACTAATACTTTAAGACTGCATGATGAATATTTGTGGGGCTTAGGAGAAGTTCCATCGTCGTGGCCAGCTGCTGCACTTGAAGCTCAAGTAATTGCGGCCCGAACTTATGCACTAGGAAAACTCTCCAAAATTCGAATTGAATGTGATTGTAATATTTATAATTCCACCGCGGATCAGAACTTCGTTGGTTATGCGAAAGAAACTGAGGCAATATATGGCATCAAATGGAAAGAAGCGGTAAACCGTACTTTCGTTGATGAGAACAACTCTTTAGTTATTACTTCAGATGGAAAGTTGATCAATTCCTTTTATTTCTCATCGAGCGGTGGTATCACTCAGAACATCACAGAAGTCTGGGGGAGTTCATTTAGTTATCTTCAAGGCGTCCCAGACCCATGGAGCTTAGATCCATTGATAAATCGCCGATACGCTGTCTGGTCTCGATATATTCCTCAAGAAACGATGGCTTTAGCCTTTGAGCTACCGAATGTTGTTAGTTTTTCTATCAATTCTTTTAGCGCAACTGGAAGCGTTACCTCTATTACCGGATTTTCTAATACGGGCGCATCATCAACTCTCACCGGCGAGGTATTCCGTGCTCGAGTTAAATTGCCATCAACCTGGATTCTGAATAAGAAACCGTATGTCCGCTTCCCAGAGCGACCCGCAGAATGTCCACTCGTAATTACTGTGAAGATTCCAACGTGTATCTATTGAAATAGGGGTTGGAAAAATAACGACTGTGGGCCTTAATTAGAGTGTAAAACCGAATTAAGTCCGCCCCAGCTACCAGTCTTTGGAAGCGCTTCAAGTGCGCCAGTTTGAGAATTACGTCGAATGAGAATTCCATGTGCGCCGGAGAGTTCACGTGCTTTGACGATTGCTCCATCAGGAAGTTTTACTTTTGAACCAGCTGTGAGATAAACGCCGGCTTCAACCACACATTCATCTCCCAAGGAGATGCCAAGTCCAGAGTTGGCTCCGAGAAGAGTTTTCTTGCCAATCGAAATCACCTCTTTACCGCCACCACTCAAAGTTCCCATGATGGAAGCGCCACCGCCGATATCAGAACCATCGCCGACCACGACTCCGGCAGAAATTCGCCCTTCAACCATTGATGCTCCGAGAGTTCCGGCGTTAAAGTTAACGAAACCTTCATGCATCACAGTTGTGCCCGGTGCTAAATGCGCACCCAAGCGAACACGATCAGCATCTGCGATTCGAACACCGTCTGGCACTACGTAGTCAACCATTCGAGGAAATTTATCTACACCAAAAACGGTGACATGACCATCACGTGCTCGGAGATCATTGCGCACTTCAGAGAACGTTGACACGGCACATGGCCCGGATGAAGTCCACACGACGTTGTTGAGGATTCCGAATATTCCATCAAGTGATAGTCCATGAGGTTTGACGATCCGATGTGATAGTAGGTGAAGTCTCAGATAAGCATCCGACACGTCGCGAGGAGCTTTGGTTAAATCAATCTCGATCGCAACTGCTTTTTTGCTTACGCGACGAATATCATCAACACCTTCGAATTTGCCTAAATCTATTTCGGACTGATTTTGAAGGTTTCCAAGACCGAGTTGATGGAAGTAAGTATCGAGAGTCGAGCCATCAGAGGCGATTGTTGCAATCCCAAATCCATATGCGTGTAATTCTGATGCGCTCACGGGCCAAACTTACCAATAGAGTGGTGTCATGAAGATTGCTGTTTATTGCGCATCATCTACTGCAGTCGCAGCAGAAAATCTGACTCTTGGTTTTGACCTTGGCGCAGCTATCGCTTCGCGAGGTCACGAACTTGTATGGGGTGGTGGAGCAATTTCAGTCATGGGTGAAGTTGCTAAGGGGGCGCGTAGCCAAGGGGGACGAACTATCGGGGTTATTCCGGAGCGGCTGATGAATGTTGAATTCATTGACCATGACTCAACCGAACTTCATGTTGTGGCTGATATGCGCGCCCGCAAAGGAATGATTGAGAACCTCGCCGATTCTTTCATTGCTCTCCCAGGTGGAATCGGCACTCTGGAAGAGCTCTTTGAAATTTGGGTCGGTCGATATCTGGGCTTCCATTCAAAATCAATAGCGGTACTAGATCCTCATGGAACTTATTCATCACTTCGAGTTGCTCTAGATGATTTAACTACGAAAAATTTTATGAAACCGGGCCAACACGAATTGGTCTCGTGGTGCTCCACAATCGATGCAGCCCTCGATCATGTAACTATCAATGGACAATAATTGAATGTCGCTTTCGGAATTTAGAATAAGCATCAAAATTACAGCGCCACTTGATGAAGTATGGCTAAAACTTATCGACTGGAAATCTCAAGGCGAATGGATGGCGCTGACTAAAGTGAATTCAAGTGCAGATACCGATGGACTTTCTGGGGTAGGTACGGAAATTCATGCCTTCACTGGCGTTGGCAAAATTGGAATTTGGGACCACATGAGAGTAATAACGTGGCAACCGCCATATTTCTGTGCGGTTGATCATTACGGTCGCTGGATTAAAGGAATCGGTGAGTTTCGCTTAACTGCACTGACAGATTCACAGACTCGTTTTGATTGGTACGAGAAAATCGATGCTCCCTCAGCACTACTCGCATTGATTAAACCGGGCATACTCATCGCAGTCTTCTACTCTCTGAGGAAGTTCTCACGTATGGTCTCGGCCCGTAAACCAAACTCCCAGTAA
>CAZZMU010000080.1:0-3857 GCA_964655345.1 uncultured Clavibacter sp. | reverse complement strand
CTCGTTGATGATTTACTCGAGGCCTGTGAGGAGATTTCACGGGCAGTTGGAGCTTAAATACCTCAAGCGTTAGGGTGGCGCGGTGAGCGAGAACGTCAATGAGAAGGTCGCCATGCTGGGCCTCACCTACGATGATGTGCTGCTTCTTCCAGATGCCTCAGATGTAGTTCCATCTGAAGTCGATACTCGTACCCAACTCACTCGCTCTATTTACCTTGATATTCCTTTAGTTTCTTCGGCCATGGATACCGTCACCGAATCAGCCATGGCAATTGCGATGGCAAAAGCAGGTGGCATTGGAATCATCCATCGAAATCTTGCAATTGATGAACAAGTTACTCATGTGAAATTAGTAAAAGGCGCAAATTTGCGAGTTGGCGCTGCAGTCGGCGTTGGCGATGATGGATTTGAAAGAGCAGAAGCGCTCATCGGCGCCGATGTTGATGTCATTGTTGTGGATACGGCCCATGGCCATCATCGCGCGGTGTTGGAAGCGATAGCAAAGATTAAGAAACACTTTCCAAAGCAGGAAATTATTGGCGGTAATGTCGCAACCCGGGCCGGAGCCCAAGCGCTCATCAATGCCGGCGCTGACGCAGTCAAAGTTGGAGTAGGACCTGGATCTATTTGCACGACTCGCGTTGTTGCAGGTGTCGGCGTTCCACAAGTTACTGCAATCATGGAAGCTGCCAAGGCTTGTATGAAAGCTGACATTCCCCTGATTGCTGACGGTGGCTTGCAATTCTCTGGCGATATCGCCAAGGCAATTGTTTCCGGAGCCGACTCGGTCATGTTGGGCTCGCTGCTGGCTGGTTGCGATGAATCTCCTGGCGAATTAGTAGAGATTGATGGAAATAAATTTAAGACGTATCGCGGTATGGGCTCATTAAGTGCGATGCAAACTCGTGGAGCCAAGAAGTCATATTCGAAAGATCGTTACATGCAAGATGATGTATTGGCTGAAGACAAATTAGTCCCAGAAGGAATTGAAGGAAAAGTCGCATATCGCGGACCGGTCGCAGATGTTGTTCACCAACTTGTTGGGGGACTGCGCTCAGGAATGGGATATGCCGGCGCTGAAAACATTGCTGCGCTCCACAAAAGGGGCAGGCTGATCCAAATCACTTCCGCTGGCCTACAGGAGAGTCATCCTCACGATGTTCTCGATGTTGCCGATGCGCCTAATTACTATCGGAGTCGATGATGGTTGATATCGAGATTTCACCGGGCAAAAGAGCCAGAACCGCTTACTCTTTCGACGATATATCTATCGTGCCTTCTCGTCGAACCCGCGAACCTAATGAAGTCTCTACTTCCTGGCAGATAGATGCCTATAAGTTTGAAATGCCGCTCCTTGCAGCGCCTATGGATTCCGTTGTCTCACCAGAAACCGCAATCGCGATTGGAAAACTTGGAGGACTTGGCGTTCTCAACCTCGAAGGTTTGTGGACTCGATACGAGAACCCCAAGATTCAACTTGGCGAAATTTCCTCAATTCCTGCCGACCAAGCAACGCGTCGAATGCAGGAACTCTATAAAGCTCCGATTCGTCCCGAACTAATTAAAGAGCGTATCGCCGAAATCCGCGCCGCTGGAGTGACTGTTGCGGGTGCACTATCTCCGCAACGAACCGCAGAATTTCACAAAGCGGTGATCGATGCGGGCGTTGATATTTTCGTGATTCGCGGAACCACCGTTAGCGCAGAACATGTCTCCAAGAGCAACGAAGCGTTGAATCTCAAGAAGTTTATTTACGAATTAGATGTTCCTGTAATTGTCGGAGGTTGCGCAACAGCTCAAAGCGCCCTGCATTTAATGCGTGCGGGAGCAGCTGGCGTGCTCGTAGGTTTTGGTGGCGGAGCGGCGCACACAACCCGACAAGTTCTGGGAATTTCAGTTCCGATGGCAACTGCAGTTGCAGATGTCGCATCTGCCCGTCGTGAGTATCTTGATGAATCGGGCGGTCGTTATGTTCATGTCATCGCTGATGGTTCTGTGGGCAAGAGTGGTGATATCGCAAAAGCAATCGCATGCGGCGCAGACGCAGTCATGCTTGGTTCACCTTTAGCGCGCGCTGAAGAAGCCCCAGGACGCGGTTGGCATTGGGGATCAGAAGCCCACCATCCAGAAGTCCCACGTGGCGCACGCGTTCATGTCAGCACTGCCGGAACGTTGCATGAAATTCTTCTCGGACCATCACACGCTTCGGATGGTTCAATGAATCTCTTTGGCGCGCTTCGTAGAGCGATGGCTACATGCGGTTATTCGGATCTCAAAGAGTTCCAACGCGTTGAAGTCGTTCTTAATCGAGCATAGGAAAACCCCCGAGTGCAGCGCAGCAATCACATTCTTGTCGTGGACTTTGGCGCGCAATATGCCCAACTCATCGCTCGGCGAGTACGTCAAGCGAATGTCTACAGCGAAATTGTTCCTTCAACTCTTACTGTCGATGAATTATTAGCGCGAAATCCGCGGGCCATCATTCTTTCTGGCGGACCTTCATCGGTGTATGCCCCGGGCGCACCAACGATTGATCCCAAACTTTTCGACAGTGATATTCCAGTTTTTGGTATCTGCTACGGGTTTCAAGCCATGGCGCAATCTCTCGGCGGAATCGTTGAGAAAACTGGAAAGTCGGAATTCGGTCGAACTCGATTTAACGGTGATCCTTCGTCACGACTACTCAAAGATCTGGAATCGAATTTTGATGTCTGGATGAGCCATGGCGATAGCGTCACCCAACCGCCGCTCGGGTTTCATGTCATCGGTAATACCACTGATACCCAGGTCGCAGCTTTCGAAAATGAGAGTGGATTACTTGCTGGCGTCCAGTTTCATCCCGAAGTTCTCCATACCGATAACGGTCAAGAAATATTGCGTCGTTGGTTGATTGATGTAGTGAAATGTAAACCGACATGGACTTCAGAGAACATCATTGAAAATGAAATCATCAACATCAAGTCAAACGTTGAAAACAAGTCAGTCATCTGCGGGCTCTCAGGTGGCGTTGATTCTGCAGTCGCAGCTGCCCTTGTTCAAAGGGCAGTCGGTTCTCAACTCACATGCGTCTTTGTAGACCATGGGTTATTGCGCGAAGGAGAAGCCGAACAAGTCGAACGAGATTTTGTGCAAGCAACAGGAATTAATTTGCTGGTGGTGGATGCGCGAGAGAAGTTCTTAGACGCGCTCAAGGGCGTAGTAGATCCTGAAGAGAAACGAAAGATTATTGGTCGTGAATTTATCCGAACCTTCGAAGAAGCTGCTTCTCGTATTTCGCGCGAAAAGAAAGTTGAATTCCTAGTCCAAGGAACGTTGTATCCAGATGTTGTGGAATCTGGCGGCGGTACCGGAACGGCGAACATAAAATCTCATCACAATGTTGGCGGACTACCTGATGATCTTGAATTCACGTTGATTGAACCACTTCGTTCGCTTTTCAAAGATGAAGTGCGAGAAGTCGGTATGGCCTTGGGTCTACCTGAACCCATTGTTTGGCGTCAACCGTTCCCAGGTCCTGGACTGGCAATCCGCATTGTCGGAGAAGTTACTGAAGAAAGACTTAGAGTTCTTCGTCGGGCCGATTTTATTGCACGCGAAGAATTACACTTAGCAGGTCTTGATCGTGAGATCTGGCAATGCCCAGTTGTATTACTCGCAGAAGTACGAAGCGTTGGAGTACAAGGAGATGGTCGTACGTATGGCCACCCCATTGTTCTTCGTCCCGTTTCAAGTGAAGATGCAATGACGGCAGATTGGTCGCGAATTCCTTACGAGGTGCTTGCGAAAATCTCAAACCGGATCACCAACGAGGTGCGAGAAGTAAATCGAGTAACGCTCGATATAACTTCAAAACCACC
>CAZZMU010000079.1:0-3879 GCA_964655345.1 uncultured Clavibacter sp. | reverse complement strand
CCAGATCTCTTCGATGGCGATGATGATCTCGACGAAAGTGATAACGATGACAAGTAACCTTCCCCAACCACCCATTAAGAACCCCATCAAGGGCTTAGGACTCACGAAGCCTGGAATTGTGATTCTTCAATTTCTTTTGATTGCATTTGTCGCAGTAATTGAGATTTTCTTCAGATCAAATGTTGGTTTTCTTACCGGGTTTGCGATTTGGGCTTCATACTACGGAGCGCTCATATATGGACGGCCCGGAACTACCTATGTCGCAGTCGTTAATCCACCTCTTGCATTTGCCGCTGCTGCCATTATTTTGCTACCTACCGTTGGCGGATTCTCATTAAGTTTGACGAGATTTGGAATTGATCTCGTCTCTGGACTCGCAAGCGTCGCCCCCTTCTTACTTTCTGGAGCGATCTTTGGTTGGTGGTACTACTTTAAGGAGCAGAAAAAACTACTTACCCGCAGCGCGTAGATCTTTACGTAGCTCAGGCGGAATTGCGAAAAGAAGATGCTCTTCCATCGCGGTCACGGTCTCTACATCGCCATAACCACGACGCTCTAACTCTTCCAAAAGATCTTTCACCAATAATTCTGGAACAGAAGCGCCGCTAGAAATACCAATAGTTTCGACCCCTTCAAACCATTCATCCTTTACTTCGCTTGCATAATCAATGAGATAGCCAGCTTTAGCGCCATATTCCAGTGCGACTTCCACTAAGCGAACTGAATTCGAAGAGTTTTTTGAACCGACTACAAGAACCAGATCTGCTTGGGGAGCGATCTGTTTGATTGCGACTTGGCGATTTTGGGTGGCGTAACAGATGTCATCAGAGGGTGGGTCTTGTAATTGTGGGAAGCGATTTTTCAAGATTCCAACTGCTTCTAAAGTTTCATCAACGCTCAGTGTTGTTTGGGAGAGCCATGCGACCGGGCGAGCGGGGTCAATCTCAACGTTACGAGCCCCATCAAGTCCATCAACAAGCTTCACATGTTCTGGTGCTTCGCCAGCTGTTCCTTCGACTTCTTCATGGCCCTCGTGTCCAATGAGCAAGATTTGAAGATTATCGGCAGCAAAACGACGAGCTTCTTGGTGGACCTTTGTCACAAGCGGACAGGTCGCATCAATTGTCTTCAAATTTCTTGCTGCTGCTTGTTCATGTACTTTCGGAGAGACGCCGTGGGCGGAGAAAATGACGATGGAGCCTTCAGGAACTTGGTCGGTTTCATCAACAAAAATTGCGCCCTTCTTTTCCAAAGAGGCAACTACATGGACATTGTGAACAATCTGCTTTCGAACATAAACGGGTGCGCCATATAAATCCAGAGCTTTCTCAACGGTCACAACTGCACGATCCACGCCGGCGCAATAACCGCGCGGCGCAGCCAGCAGGACTCGTTTAGCCATGCGGGCATCCTATTAGCATTGCGCCGTGCTCGAAACTTCAAGCGATAAACCAGTACCAGTCCGCGTTGTTT
Source organism: uncultured Clavibacter sp. (assembly GCA_964655345.1). GTDB lineage: Bacteria > Actinomycetota > Actinomycetes > Nanopelagicales > Nanopelagicaceae > MAG-120802. The sequence goes on along the minus strand of CAZZMU010000079.1, from coordinate 2,406 downwards.
CAGAGGCAATTAGCGATTACATCAATCGTTTAGGACAGATTTGGGTTGAAGGCGAAATCGCACAACTCAATGATCGCGCCGGTTCTGGAATGGTGTACATGAGATTGCGCGACCCCAGCGTTGATATGTATCTCGAAGTCACTTGCCCACGTGGCGTTTTTAAAGCAATCGCACCGCTAACAGAGAATGCCCGAGTTGTCATCAACTCTAAAGTCAATTTCTACACTCCCACCGGTCGCCTTTCACTTAATGCAAAAGAGATTCGCCAGGTAGGAGTGGGTGAATTACTCGCACGACTTGAGGCGCTCAAGAAAGTACTTGCAGCGGAAGGTTTATTTTCCGCGGATCGCAAAAAGAAATTGCCATTCCTCCCCAACAAAATTGGTTTGATCTGTGGCCGCGCCAGCGCAGCAGAAAAAGATGTGAAAGAAAATGCCCGCCGACGCTGGCCAGCAGTCAGATTCGAAACTCGTGAAGTCGCAGTCCAAGGCGCGGATGCGGTCATCCAAGTTTCTGCCGCACTTCGTGAGCTCGATGCAGATCCAGAGGTAGATGTCATCATCATCACTCGCGGCGGCGGTTCTTTTGAAGATTTACTTCCATTCTCAGATGAAGGCCTGGTGCGACTCGCTGCATCCTGCAACAAGCCAATCGTGAGCGCCATCGGCCATGAACAAGACACCCCGCTATTAGATCTCGTCGCCGATTTGCGGGCATCCACACCCACGGATGCAGCCAAACACGTCGTTCCCGATTTCCAAGAAGAGGTCACAACAATCAAGAATCTTCGCGATCGCGCGGATCGAAAAATCAACGACTTAGTAGTACTAGAAATGACAAAGATTGTTAATCTGATTCAACGACCAGTGATGAAAGATCCGATAGTGATGGTGACGTCGCGAGAAGAAATAATTCGCGGATTTAGCGCTCGCTCATGGATGAGCATGAATTCGCGTCTACTTCGGGCATATGACGAAGTGGCACACATCGCCGCTCGAGTCAGAACGCTCTCACCTCAAGCCACTTTGGATCGCGGTTATTCTGTAGTTCAAAAAGAAAACGGGGCAATCGTTACTGACCCCAAAGATCTTGCTTCCGGTGAACAAATCCGCCTACGTCTTGCTAAGGGTGTGGCGATTGCGACAGCTTCAGGCCTAAAACCAGATAAGAAAAGCGAGTAGATTACGAATATGGCCCAACTCAGTTACGAAGAAGCGCGCGATGAACTCACTAAAGTCGTTGCAACGCTCGAAGCTGGCGGAGTTGGCTTAGAAGAATCCTTGAAATTATGGGAACGTGGCGAGGAGCTGGCTGCAATCTGCCAACAATGGCTTGATGGCGCTCGCGCCAAACTCGAAGCAGCAAAGAGCGAAGCAGAATCTGAGTAAGCCATGCCGGAATTCATGTATGAAGATCTCCTTCCGGTTGGTCCAGATACCACTGAATATCGCCTAGTTTCAAAAGATGGCGTCTCAACTTTTGATGCCGATGGAAAGACATTTCTGAAAGTAACTCCTGAGGCGCTTCGAAACCTCACTGAAATAGCGATGCACGATATTTCCCACTACCTACGTGCAGATCATCTCCAACAACTAGCAAACATTCTCAAGGATCCCGAGAGCTCACCTAACGATCGTTTTGTCGCATTGGACTTACTCAAGAATGCCAACATCTCTGCTGGTGGAGTTCTACCCATGTGCCAAGACACTGGCACCGCCATCGTCATGGGCAAGAAAGGCCAACACGTTCTCACCTCCGAACGAGATGAAGTCACAATTTCTCGAGGCATCTACGACGCCTTCACAAAGCTCAATCTTCGATATTCCCAACTAGCTCCCGTCACGACCTGGGAGGAGAGGAACACTGGCAATAACTTGCCGGCCCAAGTCGAGATCTACTCCGACTTTGACCATGCCGATGAATACAACTTCCTTTTCATTGCAAAGGGTGGGGGAAGTGCCAACAAGTCATTTCTCTACCAAGAGACAAAGGCGATTCTCAATCCCACTTCATTTATGGCTTGGCTGGAAGAGAAACTCCGTTCTCTAGGAACTGCGGCATGTCCCCCGTATCACTTAGCGATTGTCATTGGCGGCACTTCCGCGGAATTCACTGCAAAAACTGCAAAGTTGGCTTCCACAAAATATCTCGATTCACTGCCCACTTCGGGAAATGCCAAGACTGGTCGCGCATTTCGCGATACTGAACTTGAAGCACAAGTTTTTGCCTTGACTCAGAAGCTAGGAATTGGCGCCCAATTTGGCGGAAAGTATTTCTGTCACGATGTTCGAGTCATTCGACTTCCAAGGCATGGCGCTTCCCTTCCAATTTCAATCGCAGTCTCCTGTTCTGCAGATCGCCAAGCCAAAGCCAAGATCACCAAAGATGGCGTCTTTATTGAGAAAT
>CAZZMU010000078.1:0-3886 GCA_964655345.1 uncultured Clavibacter sp. | reverse complement strand
TGGTCCAGCCACGTTCATTCGCGTACGAATTGGCGACGCCGGTGGCGCGGACTGATTCAACAGTAACGCCTGGACGATATTTTCCAGAGAGGAATCCCCGGGCTAGACCATAGTAAGGAATTTCGGAAAGGCCATTCTTTTCGACTGTATCGCGCAACGTAGTTTCATAATCGCGATCCATGAGGTTGTACTGGTCTTGGCAAGCAATGTAGGAGGAAAGGTTGTTGGCTTTGGAGATATCGAGTGATTCTTGTAGCCGTTCTGCAGTGAAATTTGAGGCTGCGATGTATCGAACTTTTCCAGATTTAATGAGTGAATCAAAAGTACTCAAAGTCTCTTCGATCGGGGTATCGGGATCGTCTTGATGGGCGTAGTAAATATCGATGTAATCAGTCTGCAAGCGACGTAGCGAGTCATCACATGCGGCGATGATGTTAGATTTCTTAAGACCTGGGCGGGTATCAAGTTTCGCTACTTTTGTGGCGATGACCAATTCTTTACGATTACCGCGTCTTTTCATCCAATTTCCGATGATGGTTTCAGATTCTCCGCCCACGTGCCCCGGTGCCCATTGCGAATACATATCAGCAGTATCGATAAAGTTACCGCCGTTATCGAAGTAATAATCTAAGACGATCTCAGAGTTCGTTACATCAGCGCTAAAGCCAAAGACATTACCGCCTAGACAGAGCGGATAAACATCGAGATTTGTTTTAGGAAGTGTAATCATCGCGCCATCGTATAGCGATAGAGAACATCCCGGCCCCATTCAGTGAAGCCCAAGGATTGATACAGCGCAATTGCTCCGTGATTGTCGGCATCGACATACAACATGGCGCTGAAGATCCCTTGATAGCGCATATGACGCAGCCCAGCAACGGTGATGGCTTTACCGATTCCTTTTCCAGATTGAGATGGATCAACGCCCATGATGTAAATCTCGCCAATCGGATCGTGATCATGTTCTTCTTCTTGTGCTGAATGTTTATGGGTGTGGCCACCATGGATCTTGGTCCAGCAAAAACCGATCATCGTTCCTTTATCTTCGGCAATAAGGAAACCTTGTGGATCAAACCAACTCTCTTGAGTGCGAATCTCGAGATCACGCAGGCTCCAATTTCCTTGTTCGGGATGCGCTGCAAATACTCGATTATTAAGTGCTATCCATTCCTCATTATCGATTCCAGGTAAAAAGTTTCTGATCTGAATATCTTTAGTGAGTTCGGGGATGGGGTCATTAAGTGAGCGGCGCATTTGAATGACGGTGCGAACGCGCGTGAAACCATTACTTTCTGCGATGTTTTTCGCTCCTGGGAGATCGCCATGTGACCAGAGCCGAAGCGTTGTGCCGGCAGCGCTCTGTAACTCTAGTAGTAGCGCTTGTCCAATTCCGCTCTTTCGATGTTCGGGATGCACAACTAATTCTGCGCTTGGGCCTTCGACTTTGTCGGTGAGATCTAAATGCGCATACCCAACAACGATATTTTCTTGGGTGGCGATGAAATGGGTATCAGCTTTATCTCCACCGTGACGCAGATGGAGCAATACATGTTCACTCACGGGAGGAACGCCATCATGATCTGTGGCGCGTGCAATGAGAGATAAGACCTGGCTCTGGTGTTCCGGGTTGAGATGTGTGAGCTGGGTGATCAAGAGAGTTGATCAGATAGCGCTTGATCTTTAGGGCTCGTGTTGAAGCGATAACCAACGTTTCGCACTGTGCCGATAATCGCTTCGAATTCTGGACCAAGTTTGGAACGCAGGCGCCGGATATGTACATCGACAGTCCGGGTTCCACCAAAATAGTCGTAGCCCCAGATCTCTTGTAGTAATTGAGAGCGGGTAAAGACTCGACCTGGATGTTGCGCCATATATTTCAAGAGTTCGAATTCTTTATAAGTGAGGTCAAGTGCGCGACCTTTGATTTTCGCGGTGTAGGTCTTTTCATCGATAACGACATCGCCGCTCTTAATTTCACCGGATGTGGGATCAGCAGCTATACGAAGTGCTTGGATCTTTCCAATTGCGACTCGGATACGAGCATCAATTTCTGCGGGGCCGGCCGTATCAAGGATGACATCATCAAATCCCCAATCCGCAGTTGTGGCAGAAAGTCCACCTTCGGTCGTGATGAGAATTAGTGGACAACCAATACCGGTGGCCGTGATTAATTTCGTAAGAGATTTCGCGGCTGGTAGATCGCGGCGCGCATCAACAAATAGGCAATCTACTTCTGGAATATCTACTAAAACCGAGCCAATTGCAGGCAAGATGCGAACTTGATGCTGAAGCAAACCAAGTGCAGGTAGAACTTCTGCGCTGGCTCCAGTCGTATTCGTCAAAAGTAGAATGCGTGCCATAAGGGTGAAAGAATAGCCGCGTGGATAATTACCTTCCAATTTTCATTGTTCTTACGCTCGCGAGCGCTTATGGCTTTTGGTACCAACGTAGCCGGGGCACAGTAAAGGTAAAGAGCTCCACTAATACCGCAATAACTCCATCAGATATTGGTACTGCTCTAGGATCTCGAGTTACGTTAGTGCAGTTTTCATCCGCATTTTGTACTCCATGTCGCGCAACTCGCGCTTTATTAACCGATATCACTGCAGATCTTGATGATGTCAAACATATAGATATCGATGCCGAGAAAAATTTAGATCTAGTGCGCAGGTTAGATATTCGCTCTACACCCACAACTTTGGTGATTGATAAATCGGGAGTCGAAGTCGGTCGTGCTGTCGGTGCGCCGAAGCGCGCTGAGGTGCTCGCCACACTTTCAGCGATTAAATAACTGCAAATCATTCGCAACTCGCTTCAACCGCAGCTTCCATTTATTCTTCACTCCATGTTTGGTACCGGGCTCCAGCTCTTCACAAAGCGGCGTGTGATTGATTTCTGCCGTTTCGCTGGCCAGCTCTGTCGTGCATAGTTGTTGATTTTTAATCCAACTATCTGCCCACCAACTAATTTCTAAAGGAATAGACATGACAATCACCCAAGTTTTGAGATTTGATACAAAAAGCGATGTAAAACTTATTGACGCACGCGGTCCACGATTTGGCGCGGTATTAACAACGATCGTGCTTACTGCAATTCTTGCTTCTGCTTCACTTCCACTTCTGATCTGGCAGCTCACAGTATTTGCAGTCGGAGCTTTTGTTGGCCCCCAAGCAACGCCATATGCATGGGTGTATCGCACGCTTGTGAAACCACGACTTCGAGGCGATGTTCCAACTGAAGATACTCGTCCACCGCAGTTCGCTCAGGTGGTTGGATTCCTCTTCGCGCTAACTGCAACAGTTGCTCTAGTTCTTGAAGCATCGTTAGTTTTCGAAGTTGCGATCGGTTTTGCGCTGGCAGCAGCGTTCTTAAATGCTGCTTTTAACTTCTGCCTTGGATGCGAGATGTATCTCTTGATTGCGCGCGCCCAAGGTGCGGTTTCTCAGCGTAAGAATCGCGAGGACTCCTACAACCTACCTAGCCTCTAGAATTAGGGAGTGTCCAAGAACCACGAATTACGCGATAAAGGCTTACGTCTAACGCCCCAACGCGAACTCGTGCTGCAAGCAGTCCGCGAACTTGGACATGCAACTCCAGAAGAAGTTGCTGAGAAAGTTCGTACGTCGCATCCTGGAATCAACCTCTCGACGGTGTATCGCAATCTCGAGACATTGGAGAATGTTGGTTTAGTTCAACATACCCATCTAGGACATGGTGGAGCGACTTATCACGCTGCCGAAGAACTTACGCATCTTCATCTGGTTTGTGGCAAATGTGGATCAGTCGGAGATGCACCGATCGAGAGCGCTGCTTCATTCGTAGATAAGTTGATTGATGATTACGGATTTAAGACAGATGTCACTCACTTTGCGATCTACGGGACCTG
>CAZZMU010000077.1:0-4037 GCA_964655345.1 uncultured Clavibacter sp. | reverse complement strand
GACTATCACGGAACTGGTAAGCAAAACCAATTGGCGGAGTACACAACCCATCCGCAACAATGGGAGGCGCTACTTTCCCGAGCGTCAGTAAAAAATCAAAAAGAAGGGCTGGTTCATTTATGAACGATGCAACAATCCTCACTTTCGGATTACAAGCATTTGTTACTCTTCTTGTGATTCTAGATCCACCAGGTGCTACACCAATCTTTCTAGGTGTTCTACGTAATCGCACTCGATCCGAACGTACTCAAGCAGCATGGCAAGCAGCCTTGACATCGTTATTTGTCATAACGATTTTTGCTCTCTTCGGACAATTCATCGTGAATTACTTAGATATCTCTATGCCTGCTCTTCAAGGCGCTGGAGGCTTATTACTCCTTCTTGTCTCTCTCGATCTTCTCAAAGGACATGATGCAAATTTGAATGGCGATATAGAGAAGAATCTTGCGCTCGTTCCTCTAGGTACACCGCTACTAGCCGGACCTGGCGCAATCGTGACCATCATGCTCTTCGCACAAGATGTAGATAGTTCTTCAATGGCAGTGGCACTCGCACTTGCGGTGATTGGCGCACATCTCGTCATTGGCCTTACTTTGATGTTTTCAACTCATGTTGTAAAACTTATTCGCGAATCTGGCGTTATGTTGCTCGCGAAAGTCGCAGGTCTTCTGACCGCGGCGATCGCTTTTGAAATGTTGATGAGTGGAATTAAGGGCCTGTTCTAACGATGCCTCAATCAACTCACGATGGTTTTTACACACCAGATTCAATTGTCTGGAAAATTCACTCTGATACATCAATGTTTGTTGGTGGGATTCGTGCGCTCCTTGAACAAGCGTTACATCCTGAAGCTATGGCTGGCGTGGCAGCACATTCGAACTTCCGCGAAGATGCGTGGGGGCGGCTACAACGCACTGGTGACTACGTCGGAACTCTGACTTTTGGAACTCGCGAAGAGGCAGAAAAATTGGCGGCGCGAGTTCGAAAAGTTCATGCCACATTAAAGTTAGATGATCAAAAATTGCTTCTCTGGGTGCACATGGCAATGGTCGATTCATTCTTGGATACTGCGATTAGATCAGGATTGTCATTATCACTAGCGCAGCAAGATGCATACATAAATGAAATGCTCACTTTTGCTCTATTGGTTGGCATAGATGAATCGAGAGTCCCAAGAAATAAAGAAGAACTACAGTCATACTTCCGTGAGATCTCTCCAGAACTGTATGCCAGTGATGATGCAAAACGCGCGGCGCTATTTATCGCTCTGCCTCCACTACCTCCCTTGTTGCGATTTGGAACTCCGATTGCTCCGCTGTGGGGAAGTATGACGTCGTTAGCTGGCGCAGCTCTTCCTCGCTGGGCTCGAACTCTTTATGGCTGGCCAACACTGCCCGGACATGAGATTGCAACTTCGGTCGCATTGAAGAGCACGCGAACTGCGCTCGCACTTCTCCCACAATCTTTCCGCGAAAGCCCACAGATGAAGTCGGCCCGCGAAAGAACAAAGGTTTAGAGATGAAAGTAATTGTCATCGCAAATATCGCAGGCGGCGTAGGTAAAACGACTGCTGCACATGCAATTGCAGTTGCTTCTGTAGAGTATGGAAAGAAAGTCTTATTGATTGATGCCGATCCTGCGGCCGCGCTTACTTTCTGTTGTGGGATCGAGAATCCTCGTATTACAACGCTCGAACTCCTCACCGAACAATTTTCATTAGATTCATCAATCGTTAAGAGCTCGGAGAGATTTTCGCTCATTCCTTCATCGTCTCGCCTCGCATCTATCGACTCATCAACCATCGTTGAGAAGAAAAAGTTTCTTAAGAAGTGTGAAGAGTTTGATGTCGTGATCGTTGATACCGCTACCGGACCTAATCAATTATTGACGTACTTCTTAGAGCTTGCCGATCTTGTTATTTCTCCAACAACTACTGAAATCCTTGCCATTCGCGGCACCTTGCATCTGCGAGATTTCCTTCATTCAATTGGCAATTCAACGAAGATCCAAGTTCTTTTGAATGACATACATCAAAGTATGGAGAAAGAACTTCTCGACCACATCAAAGATGACTTTGTGCTTATTGATCCCGTAATTAGGAGAGATTCTTCAGTCGTGGGCTCGCAAGTAACTGGAAAATCGGTACTAAGTGTCTATAAAGATAGCGGCGTTGCAAGTGACTATCGCGAGGCTACGTACTCAATCTTGGAAAATCTCGCGCTTATCTAGCACTAAGCCCCAGCAAAACCAACGCGTCGCTCAGAAATATCTCCGATTTCAACCGACCCGATCTTTGTGGCAGGAACAACATAGTTTCGACCACGAGTATCTGTGAGAACTAATGGTTGTGAGGATTCCAGAGCTTTCTTTATGAGCGAGAGAACTTCATCTCGATCTGCCGTTGTTTCGATGGTCAATTCTCTTACTTGGTCAGCGACGGAAATACGGACTTCAGAACGAGCCATGTCTGATTTATTGGAGCTACTCTTTTTTGAGGTCATATTCGTATCCTAAACAGTTTGTTAATTTTCCGCGCCTCGAGAAGATTAATTGTGAAGTGGGAATCCCGAAATACCACGCCACAGCAGATTTGTGACCAAAGATGCGGCCTTGGCGCGATCGATCTTCCCTTCTTTTTCCAACCAGTGTCGAGCAGTTATTTGAGCGCAACCAATCAGGCCAATAGCAAGCATCATTGATTCTTCTTTTGGAAATCCGGTATCAATTGAAATAACGGCGCTTACTGCCATGGCACAGTCGTAGGTCATTCGATCGAGCCTTTCTCGGACCTGAGGCTCGATGCTCATATCGCTCTCAAAAAGTAAGCGGAAAGCCCCGCCTTCTTCATCGATGAATCCAAAGTATGCGTCAACTGTCGCTTTTACTCGATTCTTATTCTCTTTGGTTGATGCAATTGCTTTCTGGAGAGCAAATACCAGCGAATCTATGTGTAGATCTAGAACCGCAAGATAAAGATCGAGCTTCGAAGGGAAATGTTGGTAAAGAACCGGCTTGCTGACATTTGCGCGGTCTGCAATCTCATCCATGGATGCGGCGTGGTACCCAGATACAGTAAAAACTTCTAGAGCTGCGGTTAAGAGAATCGCGCGTCTTTCATCTCTAGGCAAACGAGCGCGCGCATCGAGTTTTTCATTTGTACTCATCGGCTTCATCGTACGAGAAATTATGCAATTTCACGAATAGAGAAGGCCGAGCGGTGAAATACAGAGGCGTAAACGAGTACGCTTCCCGTTTATGTCACAACCGCGCCTGCTCTTAGTTCATGCTCATCCTGATGACGAGACCATCAATAATGGTGTGACGATGGCAAAGTATGTTGCCGAAGGTTCCCATGTCACATTAGTTACGTGTACAAGGGGTGAAGAAGGTGAAGTTCTCGTTCCAGAACTTGCACACCTTGCTAGCGCTCACGATGACAAACTTGGAGAACATCGCGAGACTGAGTTACGAGACGCGATGCACCACTTGGGCGTAACTGATTTTAGGTTTCTTGGCGCACCGGCGAAGAAGTGGCGCGATAGCGGAATGATGGGTTCAGATCCCAATAATCGCCCGGACAATTTCTGGAATGCAGATCTCGATGAAGCTTCAGAAGCACTTGTCAAAATTATTCTTGAAATGAAACCTCATGTTCTGGTCACCTATGACGAAATAGGTGGGTACGGACACCCTGATCACATTCAAGCTCATCGAGTTGCAATGCGTGGCGCTGAATTAGCTCGGGAAAGAGGATGGGAGATTCAAAAGATCTATTGGAACACTATTCCGCGATCAATCATCGAACAAGGCATTGAAGCGATGAAGGACACGGGTAACCAATTCTTTGGCGTGGAGAAAGCAGATGATTTTCCCTTTGCTCAACCAGATGAGTTGGTAACAACCGTTATCAATGGAGAAGATTTTGTAGAGAAGAAAATGGCTGCAATGCGAGCGCATCCCACTCAGATTGCCGTTGATGGACCTTTCTTTGCATTATCGGACAATTTAGGTTTCAAAGTGTGGGGACTTGAGTTCTA
>CAZZMU010000076.1:0-4132 GCA_964655345.1 uncultured Clavibacter sp. | reverse complement strand
CGCCACCTAAGAGCAAATATAGAACCGCCATTCGCACGCTGACTCCATTTGCAACCTGGTCAACAATGACGGAACGCTCTGAATCTGCAGAGTCTGCAGATATTTCAAGACCTCGATTCATTGGACCAGGATGCATGACTATCGCATGATTCTGCATTTTCCCCAGACGCTCGGTATTCAAACCGAAATTACGGGAGTACTCGCGTTCGGTGGGAAAGAAAAGATCGTCCATTCTCTCCCGCTGTACACGTAGCATCATAATTACATCAACACTTGGGATTACTGAATCTAACGAATAACTTACTTCCACTCCCCACGTTTCGACGCCAACTGGCAATAGCGTTGGCGGGGCAATCAGAACAACGTGTGCACCTAATTTCTTCAAAAGCGCAACGTTGCTACGCGCTACTCGTGAATGAAGGACATCTCCAACAATTGCGATTCTAAGTCCGGAAAGATCTCCCTGATCATTCCTTAACTTCCGGCGAATTGTGAAAGCATCCAAGAGCGCTTGAGTTGGGTGTTCGTGCGTCCCATCTCCAGCGTTAATCACAGCACCCTTCATCCATTGTTGACGTGCTAACTGATGGGGCGCGCCCGACGCTGAATGTCTAATTACCACCGCATCTGCTCCCATAGCCTGCAAAGTTAGGGCTGTGTCTTTAAGACTTTCTCCTTTACTGAGGCTCGAACCTTTCGCAGAAAAATTGATCACGTCGGCAGATAATCGCTTTGCAGCTGCTTCGAAGGAGATTCGGGTTCGCGTTGAATCTTCGAAAAACAAGTTGACAACCGTGCGACCTCTCAGAGTTGGAAATTTCTTTACCGATCCCTCGGAGAGATGAGCCAATTCAACTGCGGTATCAAGAATTTCTAGCGCATCACTCTTTGAAAGATCATCAATGGATAAGAGATGTCTCATTGGTCAGATCTCCCTTCAATCAATACTTCATCAGTAAGGTCGATTTCTGATAGGTGAACCCGAACAGTTTCCTCTTTAGAGGTTGGGATATTTTTTCCAACAAAATCGGCGCGTATGGGAAGTTCTCGATGTCCTCGGTCAATCAGAACCGCCAATTGGACTGTGCGTGGCCGGCCAATTTCATTAATTGCATCGAGCGCTGCGCGGATGGTTCGGCCGGAGAAGAAGACGTCATCGACCAGCACGACATGAGCGCCATCGATACCGCCGGCAGGAATTTGAGTTGGCACGAGCGCGCGAGGCGCGCGCATTCGAAGATCATCTCGATACATTGTGATGTCGAGAGTGCCGGTTCGAATTGGTGATTTTTCAATGACTTGAATTTCGCGACTAATGCGTTCACTCAGGAGTGCGCCTCGAGTAGGAATTCCCAAGAGAATTACTCCTGAGGAACCATGATTTTTCTCAAGGATTTCATGGGAGATGCGACGTAAAGCTCGGCCGATTTCGCCGGCGTTCAGGACAACGCTCATAACTTCTCCTTCGCCGCCTCACAGGACGGATCGTTAAAGGTTGGCGCACTCTAGCACGAAGCTCTCTTGTGGATGAAAACCACGCAACTAATTGGCTCGGTCTACCCTGACCAGCATGTCTATGCCAGAACATATTTCGCGCCGCCTCCGACACATCCGTCAACAACAAGGACTCACCCTTAAGCAGGTTGAGATTCGCTCACGCGGCAAATGGAAGGCTGTTGTACTCGGATCATACGAGCGCGGTGTTCGTTCGATAAGTCTTGCCAAAGCGCAACAACTCTGTGATTTCTATGGCGTTCCTCTCGTTTCACTCTTCTCTGAACCTGAATCACAAGAGATTGGAAACTTTGAACGTGGGCTACTTCTTGACCTTCGCGCACTCCGCCAGCAATTAGACAATCCAGACCGTTTCACTCACCAGATTTTCGATGTTGCACACTGGATCGCCTCACTTCGAGATGACTGGAATGGTGAAGTGTTAAGCCTGCGGAAATCTGATCACGAGATGCTGATGATTCTAACTAAAAAGACACGCCCCGAACTAGCCCAAGCTCTGATGAACCGAAATTTATGGCTTACAAAACCAAATCTGGTTTAATCTCAACAACTTTGCTTAAAACCCCATTGATGTACTTGCTTGATTCATCGGTTGAAAGAGTCTGTGCTAACTCGAGTGCTTCATTGATCGCAACTGCTTGCGGAACGTCTGATGACCAGAGGATTTCAAATATTGCTAATCTAAGAATATTCCGGTCAATCACCGGCATACGATCCATATCCCATCCTTGCGAATATGTAGCGATAAGTTCATCGATCTTTCTTCGGTTATTCTCAACACCATCTACGAGCTCCTTAGTGAAATCTCGGATGACATATTCGAGTTCTGTGATGCGATTTTGCATCAAAACACCTGCTTGAGTTTTGCGAATATCGCTTTCGTAAAGTAAGTCCAGTGCCGCTTTCCGAGCTTTGGAACGCGTGCTCACTTAGTTTGCTCGTCCGAGATATTCGCCCGTGCGTGTATCTACAAGAACCACTTCATCCTGCTTGATAAAAAGCGGTACTTGGATAGAAATTCCAGTTTCTAAAGTTGCTGGCTTTGAACCAGCCGAAGATCGGTCACCTTGGAGACCAGGTTCGGTGTATGTGATCCGAAGTGGAACGTTTGCAGGCAGTTCGACATAAAGAGGATTACCCTCGTGGACAGCGACAATCACTTCACTATTTTCTAGCATGTAATTGGCTGCCTCTCCGACAGTCTCTGGAGAAATAGTTAATTGATCATACGTCGATGAATCCATGAAAACGTACCCGGAGGGATCCTTGTACAGGAACTGCATCTCACGCTTTTCCAGGATTGCGACATCCACTTTTACGCCAGCATTGAAAGTACGTTCAACAACTTTTCCAGAGAGAACATTCTTCAATTTCGTTCTTACGAATGCTGGACCCTTGCCAGGTTTCACGTGTTGGAATTCAACAACATTCCAAAGCTGGCCCTCAATATCCAAGGTCATTCCGTTTTTTAAATCGTTTGTGGTTGCCATGGCGCGAAAGATTACCGAAAAGCTCGCTATTTCACTAATTTGATAATTTGTTGCAGAGCTAAACGATATGAGTCGATACCGAATCCTGCGATTGTGCCGGATACCACCCCAGAAATCACCGACGTATGCCGAAATTCCTCGCGAGATAGAGGATTCGAGAGATGGACTTCGATACATGCGTTCTTTAGCATCACTACAGCATCTCTGATGGCGTATGAATAATGGGTAAATGCTGCTGGATTAAAAATTACCGGTATTTTTGAATCTGCAGCTTCATGAAGCCAATCGATCAACTCAGACTCGTCATTACTCTGACGGACATCTACTTCGACATTCAACGTAGCTGCTTGATCTTTCAACGCATTCTCTATATCGCCATAGGAAATATCGCCATAGAAATTCTTCTCACGCAAATCAAGGCGTGAGAGGTTCGGACCGTTGAGTACCAGAATCTTCATAGACATAATCTATCGTCCCACTACTTCTTCATAGATGCTTTGGAGTTCCGTGGTTTCGACATTTTCTAGACGCGTCGGATTGCCTAATGAAGAAAGGGTGACGAAACGCAGATGATCTCTCTTCTTCTTGTCATTGTTCATTACCGAAAGGAGCGCGCTCCACTTCTCTCGAGGATAACGTGTTGGCAAACCAAGCAGCTCCAAGACATTTATGTGGCGCTTGTACTCCTTTTCGGTCAATCCTGAGAATCGTAATGAGAGCGCCGCCGCATAATTAAGTCCTATCGATATTGCCTCTCCGTGTCTAAGCTCATAGCCGCTATCACGTTCTATGGCATGACCCAAGGTATGTCCGTAGTTCAGAATTTCTCTTTCAAAAGATTCTCGAAAATCAACACTGACGACACTAGCTTTTACTTTAACCGCTCGAAAAATTAACTCCGAAACATTCTCTCTCCAACCCTTTTCAATGAGGTCAAGTATGTGAAGATCTGCGATGAAACCACATTTTGCAACTTCTGCCATGCCGGCTTTGATATCTCGCTCACTAAGAGTCGACAAGAAATGTTCGTCAACGATAACTCTTCTAGGAGAATGGAAAGCGCCGGCAAGATTCTTTCCAGCATCAAGGTTGATTCCGGTTTTGCCTCCAATGGAAGCATCAACCAT
>CAZZMU010000075.1:0-4139 GCA_964655345.1 uncultured Clavibacter sp. | reverse complement strand
TAAGTTCACATTATGGGAGGGATTTTTTTATGGCCGAAAAGTCGCCATATGTTGCGCTCGCACCTGCAATTGATTTACCTGCAGTCGAACGCGAGATTCTCTCTTTTTGGGAAACTCAAGATATTTTCCATTCAAGTGTACGGATGCGCGCCGGCGGAGAATCATGGACATTCTATGAAGGTCCACCCACTGCAAATGGAATGCCGGGCACTCATCACATTGAAGCTCGAGTATTCAAGGATGTATTTCCTCGTTTTCACACAATGAAAGGTAAGCACGTCATCCGCAAAGCTGGATGGGACTGTCATGGCTTACCCGTAGAAATTGCAGTAGAGAAAGAGCTTGGTTTTTCAGGCAAAGGCGATATTGAAAAATACGGCATCGCTGCATTTAACGATAAGTGTCGAGAATCTGTTCAACGACACGTTGATGCATTCACCGCCATGACAGAGCGCATGGGCTTCTGGGTTGATTTTGATGAAGCGTATTGGACGATGTCTGATGAATATATTGAAAGCGTGTGGTGGTCTCTCGATCAAATCCACAAAAAAGGTTTGCTAGTCCAGGATCATCGAGTTGCGCCGTATTGCCCACGTTGTGGCACTGGACTTTCTGATCATGAGTTAGCTCAAGGATATGAAACTGTTAAAGATCCTTCCGTTTACGTTCGATTCCCCGTTACATCTGGAAAATTAAAGGATCTCAGCGCTTCTTTTCTAGTGTGGACCACGACTCCATGGACGCTAGTCTCCAACACAGCAATCGCAGTTCACCCCGATGTCGATTACGTCGCAATTAAGACGGCTCAAACTGACGATGCTCCAAGTGAAGTCCTCGTAGTTGCTGAACCACTTCTATCGGTCGTTGGCGACGGATATGAAGTGCTCGCCACGATGAAAGGTCGCGATCTCGAGCGCACCTCTTATTCGCGCCCCTTTGATTATGTTGAGATTCCTGATTCTCACTTTGTCATATTGGCGGACTATGTCACCACTGAAGATGGCACCGGCTTGGTTCACCAATCCCCTGCCTTTGGTGCAGATGACTTACAAAGTTGCCGTCAATATAACCTTCCTGTTGTTAACCCAATCTTGCCCAATGGCCATTTCATTGAATCCACGTCATTGGTTGGAGGATTGTTCTTCAAAGAAGCAGATAAACCACTTGTTAAAGAATTGAAAAACTCCGGTCGACTCTTTCGTCATCAACAATATGAACACTCCTATCCACACTGCTGGAGATGTCACACGCCTTTGATCTATTACGCGCAACCATCGTGGTACATCCGCACCACAAAAATAAAGAATGAATTGCTTCGCGAGAATGCGAAAACAGATTGGCATCCAGAAACCATCAAAACTGGGCGCTACGGTGACTGGCTCAATAACAATATCGATTGGGCGCTATCTCGCAATCGTTTTTGGGGCACTCCGCTGCCGATTTGGCGCTGCGATGATGGGCATGAAGAATCATTTGGGTCACGGAAAGAATTACAAGATCGAGTTGGTAAAGATCTCACTAATCTCGAATTACATCGTCCCTTTGTTGATGAGATTACTTTTGCCTGTAAACAATGTTCAAACCAGATGACTCGCACCCCCGAAGTTATTGATTGCTGGTACGACTCGGGAGCCATGCCGTTTGCACAATGGGGCTACCCTCACAAACCTGGATCTGTCGAAAAATTTAATGAGGCCTACCCCGCTGATTTCATCTGCGAAGCAATCGACCAGACCCGCGGTTGGTTCTACACGCTGATGGCAATTGGAACTCTGGTCTTTGATAAATCGTCTTACAAAACCGTGCTCTGTCTTGGCCACATCTTGGATAAAGATGGCCGCAAGATGAGCAAGCATCTTGGCAACGTTCTCGAACCGATGGCTCTTATGGATCAACATGGCGCAGATGCCGTGCGTTGGTACATGTTGGCTGCTGGTTCACCTTGGAGCGCTCGCCGAGTTGGTCACGATGCAATCTCAGAAGTTGTAAGAAAGACGCTCCTTACTTATTGGAACACTGTTTCGTTTCATACTCTTTATGCATCTGCAGCTGGTTATTCACCACAACCGCTTACGCCGCAAACCAATCTCGCGACCATGGACCAATGGATCTTGAGTGAACTCAACCAACTCATCGCTACCGTTGATAAAGATTTAAGTAATTTCGATTCTCAAGGCGCAGGCACAGCTCTCGCAACCTTTGTCGATGATCTTTCAAATTGGTATGTCCGCAGATCACGTCGCAGATTCTGGGATGGCGATGCAGCTGCTCTCACCACACTTCACCATTGCTTGAAGACAGTCACGCTTTTGATGGCCCCGATGGTTCCATTTATCACCGAGCACGTCTGGCAAAAGATGGTCCGTGTCGTGGAAGCCGATGCTCCAGCATCGGTGCATCTCGCCGATTTCCCAGTAGTCGACTCATCGATGATCAATGCTCAACTTTCAAAAGATGTTGCGCTCACTCGTCGCCTGGTAGAACTTGGTCGTGCTGCGCGTGCACAATCTCAGGTAAAAATTCGCCAACCTCTTTCTCGCGCACTTATTGCAGCATCAGGTTGGAAGAATCTCAGTGAGGAACTTCGCAATCAGATCTCAGATGAACTCAACGTAGAGAGCCTCGCTGATTTGGCCTCAGCAGGAAGTGGACTCGTCGATATCTCAATCAAAGCAAACTTCCGAAGCCTGGGAGCCAAATATGGCGGTGATGTCCAAGCCATCGCTAAATCTCTCTCAAGTGTTAATCCAGAAGAACTTGTTGCGACCATTCGAAAAACGGGAGCCACCGAAATCTCATATGGCGATGATAAGAAAGCTTCATTGAATGAAGAGGACCTTGTCATTACTGAGACTCCAAGAAGTGGATGGGCAGTCGCATCGCATTCTGGCGAGAGCGTTGCTCTCGACCTTGCGATGACTCCAGAACTCATTGCGCAAGGCATTGTTCGTGAGGCAATCCGCGCCATCCAAGATGCTCGCAAAGCGGCTGGCTTCGATGTTAGCGATCGAATTCACGTTAAATGGAATTCTGACGATGAATCCAGTTCCGCAATCGAGAACGGAAAAGCGTGGATCAGCGAAGAAGTTCTAGCGATTTCATTTGAACGGGATGCGAAGCTGGCGCCTACAAAAGAAGAGATTGGGCTTAATGTTGAGCTAATGGTTGAAAGATCCATTCCAAAGTAATAGGTCTCAAGACTAGTATCGGAAGATGGCAGTTGAAATTGCACAAAACTTGTATCGCCTTCCGACCCTTGGCCCTTTCATAAATTCCTATGCGTTCATAAATCAGGACTCTTCGGTCACATTAGTTGATTGCGGCCTCAAGGGAGCATCCAAGAAACTTGTTGCTGATTTAGCAAGAGTCGGAAAACATCCCAAGGACGTAACAAATATCGTCTTCACGCATGCGCATGATGATCATGTGGGCGGAGCTGCAGAAATGATTTCAAGATGCGAAGGTTCATCCGTGCTTATGCACGAGGCTGACGCAGACTTAACTTCGGAAGGAAAGACTCCCCCTCAAGATAATTCCCACTTTTCTGGGAAATTAATGGCTCTCATGCCAAAGAGTTCCTACGCACCTTTTAACGTTACAAAAAAACTCAAGGATGGTGAACTCATCAATACCGCAGGTGGACTGAAGGTCATTCACACTCCAGGACATACCGATGGTCACATTTCGCTTCTGCATCTTGAGAGCGAAACTCTCATCACCGGAGACTCCATATTCAATATGACTTCTCGCATGACATGGGCCCTAAGCGGGTTCTGTGTGAATTATCAACAATCTAAAGAGACGGCAAAACGTTTCTTGGATGTCGATTTCAAGAATACTTGCTTCACACATGGACCAGAAATTAGAGGTGCCGGTAAAGAGAGAATCAAGAAGTTCTTGAGCAAAAAGGGCTTGAATTAAAACTTGCTTCTAATCTCCCAGAGATCGGGGAAAACTGGCTTGAAAAGAGTTGAAGCAAGATATTCAGCGCCGCTGGAACCGCCAGTTCCAGTCTTGTGTCCAATTGTTCGCTCCACCATTTTTACATGGCGATAGCGCCACTCTTGTAGACCTTCGTCGATATCAACGAGCCTTTCACAAACGAGCGCTGCCTCTGGATCGTTTCGATGAAGATCAAG
>CAZZMU010000074.1:0-4170 GCA_964655345.1 uncultured Clavibacter sp. | reverse complement strand
ATTAGTTCTTAAATTCGTTCTAGAAATCGTCGAGAAAGCTTCATCATCTACAAAAACTTGTGTGGCATTAACGTAACCACCGAGTCGATCCACCAGCTCATCTGCATCTAAAGAATTGTCACACACGACACCAAGAAAACTACCCGCAGGAATTCGTAGCCCCGAAATAGAGTCGTAAATGGAGGAGAACGAACTTGGAAAATCATGTGCGCCCCACTGTTGAAGATTTTGTACTCTCAGCAATTTCATGACTCGACGAGCTGCGACCGTACCCGATGTAAGACGCTGTGCGGATTCGGTAAGAATCTGAAGAGGAATCATGAGGAATGCGCTATATCCGTAAAATGCAAGAAGTTCCCCGACGCGCAGCTCACCTTTACTAACGAGGTTTCCACCGATCCAAATCACACCGACAACCAATGTTCCCGGCAAGAGAATTTGAAGACCATCGAGGAGTGCGCGCATTTGTGCAGTTTTCACGGCAGCAGCTCGCACTTCTTGAGAGACATTGCGAAAACGCGTGAGAAAAGTTTCTTCGCCACCAATTCCCCTGAGAATTCGAAGCCCCGCAACAGTATCGGCGGCGAGATCAGAGGATTGTGAAAGCTTTTCGCGTTGCGCTGATTCACGATTTTGCAAGGGTTTAATTATCGGACCAATGGCGAAACCCAATGCTGGAACTCCGATGACAACCAGCAACCCCAATGTAGGCGATGATGCAATAAGGAGTACGGAAACAAAAATGAAGGAGATTATTGCGCCACAAAGTCGTGGAATAAGATCATAAACACGGGCAACACGTTCAACGTCATTTGAATTTATTGCCGAAACCTCTCCGGTTGAAACTAGTCGTGGCAAATCAGAACCCAAGTCAACGGCTTTACGCGCAACTAGTTGTTGTAGACGCGTGGCGGCAGAAATCCAACTTCCAACCGCACGGCGATGACGCAATATACCTGCGGCTGCCTGACACATTCCGATCACAAGTGCAACGAAAACTGTTTGTTGTAGAAGGGAATCGTCATTATCTGCGATGGCTTGAATACCTCGACCCAAGACGCCGGGCATAATCGCTACACAAAGTAGATTCACAATGCCGAAGAGAACGCCGGTGAGAATAATTCGTCGTTGTTGCACGGCAATCCACCAGAAGAAGCGCGGAACATTTCCTAAATCTGGCGTGCCCGGGTCAATTTCTGGAATGTGATCGAATGGTGTTCGGTACATAACCGGACTACCTTACTAGTAGATTGTCACCGTGCCTGAGATGAGTAAGTCTGCAATGACATGGGTCGCGCTTTGGATCGTGTATGTAATCTGGGGTTCAACCTATTTCGCAATTGCATATGTGATTGAAACGATGCCACCACTTCTCAGCATGGGAATTAGATTTATGTTGGCGGGTATTTTGCTCGGGCTTTTTATCATCGCTCGAAATGGATTCCAAGAAATTGCCGTTCCAAGAAATGAGATTCGAACTTCGGTAGTACTTGGATTTGTTTTACTCGGGTTTGGACTCGGAAACGTTGCGGTCGCAGAGAAACATGTTCCTTCTGGAATTGTCGCTCTCATCATCGCAGCTTTGCCGCTATGGATTGCAATCTTTCGCTTTGTTTCAGGGGAGCGACCTTCGAGTCGAACCTGGTTGGGATTGTGTGTTGGATTTGTGGGAGTGGCACTTCTTCTCAAACCCGGAAG
The DNA here is from genome assembly GCA_964655345.1 of uncultured Clavibacter sp. Classification (GTDB taxonomy): domain Bacteria; phylum Actinomycetota; class Actinomycetes; order Nanopelagicales; family Nanopelagicaceae; genus MAG-120802. The sequence goes on along the minus strand of CAZZMU010000074.1, from coordinate 2,472 downwards.
TGTCCAGTCAGTTAGTGGCGAAGGATCCTCCACCGTTATTTTTTACATGATTATGGTTTTAGTTGGAAACATTGGCTGGGCATTAGGTACATTTCTTGCGCCGCGTTTCCCACTTCCAAAAAACGCGCTGGTATTTACTGCTTACGAACTTCTTGCAGGAGGCGTTTCTCTTACATTGGCTGGGGTTTTCAAGGGCGAAACTCTTGGCGATTTCTTAGATGGCTCCAACTGGTCATGGCTCTGGTTCGCCTATCTTGTAATTTTTGGGTCGATCATCGCTTACAGCGCTTACTTATGGTTAGTTCAAAACGCGCCAGTTTCACTTACAGCCACCTATGCCTATGTAAATCCGGTCATTGCTGTCGCGCTGGGCGCGGTATTCCTTGATGAAGTCATAACAGCCAGCTACGCAATCGGAGGACTTATCATCGTTCTTGGCGTACTTGTTGTTGTCTCAGGAGAGAGCAATAAAAAGGAATCAATCGGCTAATCTTTGCAGATGCTGATTACCGCACTTGTTTTGATTGTCCTTGCCGCATACATTGTGGAAGCGCTTCTCGACCAGCTCAACCAAAGTCGATCTCGAGATCCCCTTGATTCATCGATTGCGAACCTTTACAACCAGGACGAGAGAGAACGCTCGATTTCATATAGCGCAGAGAAGACGCGTTTTAGCTTTTATAGTTCAACATTCTCAACCATCATTATGATTATTGCATTGACTTATGGATGGTTTGCCAAACTCGATAATTGGATGCGAGATAAACTGGATAATCAGATTCTTATTTCTCTTGGATTTATTGCAGCGCTGAGCGTTATTTCGTGGTGGATTAACCTTCCTTTCCAGCTCTACTCGATATTTGGCATAGAAGCCAAGTACGGCTTTAACAAAATCACTGCTAAGACCTTCATCACGGACACGATAAAGGCCACGATTCTGAGCACTCTTATTGGAGGATTACTTCTCACGGCTGTGCTGTGGATTTACCAGGAACTAGGTAATAAGTTCTGGATTTTTGCGTGGATGCTTGTTGGGGGATTCTCACTTGTCATGTTCATGTTCGGAACTACATTGATCTTGCCGCTCTTCAACAAACTTAAGCCCGTTGAGCAAGGTGAACTCCGAAGTGCGGTCGAGAAGTACTGCGCCTCACAAGGTTATTCCTTGGGTCGACTTTTCGTCATGGATGGTTCGAAACGATCAACGAAAGCAAATGCTTTCTTCAGCGGTATGGGTAGAAGTAAGACCATCGTTCTTTTTGATACTCTCATTGAAAAGCTATCAACGAAAGAAATAGTTGCGGTTCTGGCCCACGAAATCGGGCATTACAAGAAGAAACATACGCTTTCTATGTTCATTTTTAGCAATATTCAAACATTCGGAACTTTCGCACTTCTGGGATGGTTACTTGGCTATCCAGAGCTTTCAACAGCTCTGGGTGCGGAGCAGTCAAGCTTTCATCTCTCAGCGCTTACTTTCTTCATCCTCTTCACGCCTTTAAGCATCGTTCTTGGGCTAGCAAATAATTCATGGAGCCGCCACAATGAATTTGAGGCAGATACATTTGCCAAGCAAACAAATGACGCGACCGCGCTGAAAAGTGCGCTCAAGAAAATTTCCACAGATAGTTTGGCAAATTTATCACCACACCCTCTGTATGTAGCTTTTAATTACACTCATCCACCACTTGCACAGAGATTGAAGAATCTGGGGTGAGAAAAAGAAAAGACCCGCCGAAGCGGGCCCTTTCTTCGTATTTATTTTTAGATGTCGTAGTACAACTCGAACTCAGCTGGATGTGGACGTAGGCGAACGTAATCAATTTCAGACTTACGTTTCCAATCAATCCAGGTCTCAATGAGGTCTTTTGTGAAGACGCCACCACGAGTTAAGAACTCATGATCGTTCTCGAGATTATCGATTACGGCGTCTAATGAACCAGGTACTTGCGCAATCGCTTTAGCTTCTGCGCCTTCGAGTTCGTACAGATCCTTATCAACTGGCTTTGGTGGCTCGATTTTGTTAGTGATTCCATCAAGTCCTGCCATCAAAATCGCAGAGAATGCTAGATAGGGATTTGAAGATGGGTCTGGGCAACGGAACTCAATGCGCTTTGCCTTCGGGCTGGTGCCAGTAATTGGAATACGGATACAAGCCGAACGGTTACGAGCTGAGTACACAAGATTGACTGGCGCTTCGTAGCCTGGAACGAGTCGCTTGTACGAGTTCACTGTTGGGTTTGTGAATGCCAACAGAGATGGCGCGTGCTTTAACAAACCGCCGATATACCAACGTGCGATGTCGGACAAGTTTGCATAACCATCGCCCCACATCAGAGGTTTGCCATCTTTCCACAGTGATTGGTGGACGTGCATACCTGATCCGTTATCACCGAAGAGCGGTTTTGGCATGAAGGTTACGGTCTTTCCGGCCGCCCATGCAGTGTTCTTGATGATGTACTTAAACTTCAT
>CAZZMU010000073.1:0-4222 GCA_964655345.1 uncultured Clavibacter sp. | reverse complement strand
ATCGTAAACCGCTTCATCTTCCCATTCGTGGTGGCGGTTTAGATCTCACAGTTCCCGTAGTGCTGGCTCCGATGGCCGGCATAACTAATTCAGCTTTCCGATTACTTTGCCGTGAACAAGGTGCTGGTTTATTTGTATCAGAGATGGTCACAGCTCGAGCTTTGACCGAGCGCAATGAAGAGACGATGCGAATGATCATTCCTGGAGCAGGGGAGACTCCGCGATCAGTTCAACTTTATGCAACTGATCCTTATGATTTAGAACGAGCGGTTGAGATGTTGGGAAGTGAAGACTTAGCCGACCACATTGATCTAAATTTTGGCTGCCCAGTTCCAAAAGTTACTCGTAAAGGTGGCGGATCTGCTCTTCCTTACAAACGACGTTTATTCGCATCGCTGGTTTCGGCTGCAGTGAATACAGCAAAGAAATATCAAATTCCTGTGACCGTCAAAATGCGCGTTGGAATCGATAGCGAACATGAAACGTATTTAGATGCAGGAAAGATTGCTGCAGATTTAGGCGTTGCGTGGGTCGCACTCCATGCGCGAACCGCCGCTCAGTTCTATGAAGGAAAATCTGATTGGTCGAAAATTGCCAATCTTGTCGAGCATCTTGCGCCAACAGGCGTGCCCGTATTGGGTAATGGAGATATTTGGTCGGGTAATGATGGAGTCACAATGATGGCCCAAACTGGGTGTGCGGGAGTCGTTGTTGGTCGAGGCTGTCTTGGTAGACCCTGGTTATTCGCTGATTTAGTCCGCGCGTTTAATGGAGAAGGCGAGCGACCTTTACCACGGCTATTTGAAGTACGTGAAGTCATGTGGCGACATGCGCAGCTACTCGTTGATTATTTTAGAAATGAACATCGGGCATGTAGAGATTTACGAAAACATATGGCCTGGTATCTCAAAGGGTTTCGTGTTGAAGGTGGATTGCGCTCGCAATTTGGAATGGTGTCTTCGCTTTCCGAATTGAGATCACTTTTAGATCAATTAGTAGATCAGCCTTATCCCGAGGCCATTGGAGATGCGCCGCGCGGCCGCACGAGTCATGGTCGAGCAGTCACGCTCCCTCAAGGTTGGCTCGATGATCCTGAAGAATTAGTTAGCGTTGATGGTAGCGATTCTGGTTCTGGCGGCTGATGTTTCTCATCAAATTTATTTGGCGTTTCATAACGTTTCTCCTTCTCGTTGCACTTGTGATTCCGACCTGGGCCATAGCGCGCACATGGTACGTCGCAAATAATGAAACGATTCGAAAAGCTGATGCGATTGTTGTGATGGGAGCTGCGCAACTAGATGGTCGCCCGGGCGAAGTACTTTCGGCTCGGTTAAAAGAAACAAAAAGAATTTACGAGAATAATTTTGCACCGAGAATATTCACACTTGGGGCTGGTGCGCCTGGAGATAGATTTACCGAAGCTGGATCGGGGAAAAATTGGTTGATTTCTCAAGGGATTCCTCGAAAATCTATTACTGCAGTTACGAAGGGCAGAGACACTTTTACTAGTATTGAAGCGTTTGCTACGACTGCAAAGAAGTTGAAAGTTAAAGACATCATCATCGTTACCGATCCGTACCATTGTCTACGTTCGATTACGATGGCCGAAGATAAAGGATTTATTGCGACGTGCTCGCCGACTCGAGTTGGAATCGCGAGTCTAGAAAAAGCTGGTTTTCGCTATCTTTTGCGTGAAGCTGGAGCGTATCTGGCATATGTAACGCTTGGTCGGCGTGGCATACATATCAGCGACCACGTAGCCTAAGGTCACCATGGTTCTCAAAGCAGCGGATGAAAATCGCGCTTATTCTGAACGTGATCGCGAGCGTTTTCTCGATGAACCCGCAAAACGAAAAGGACGTACTGAATTTGCTCGCGACAGAGCGCGTATCATCCATTCATTCGCTCTGCGTCGACTTGCTGCTAAAACACAAGTTGCAGTTCCGTGGGCAAGTGATTTTCCGCGCACTCGACTTTCACATTCATTGGAATGCGCACAAGTGGGAAGAGAATTAGGTGCCGCACTTGGTGCAGATCCCGATCTCATGGAAAGTGCATGTCTTGCACATGATCTTGGTCATCCTCCTTTTGGACATAATGGCGAAGAGGCGCTTGCGAAAATTGCTGAACCGATTGGTGGATTCGAAGGAAATGCCCAAAGTTTCCGTCTGCTAACTCGAATTGAAGCAAAGACTGTTGATAACGAAGGACTCTCCGTTGGCTTAAATCTCACGCGTGCCACACTCGATGCTGCTACAAAATATCCGTGGAGCGCGTTAGAAAATTCTAGAAAATTCGGAGTGTATGAAGACGATCAAGAGATCTTCCATTGGGTCCGTGAAAATGCACCCTCAGGTAAAACTTCAATGGAAGCGCAGATTATGGATTGGTCGGATGATGTCGCGTACTCAGTTCATGATCTCGAAGATGCGTTAGTGACTGGCCAGATCGATATCGCACAATTACGCGATGATCTTCCTCATCTATATCTTGTAGCCACTCAAGATTATTTGCCGGACATGACTGAAATCGAGGCGCAAACTGCTCTAGATTCGTTAATGAACCTCTCTTGTTGGCCCAAGTCTTTTGACCGTAGTCATCGCCATCTCGCGCGATTGAAAGACCTCACGAGTCAGCTAGTAGGTAGGTTCGCACTCGCGGCTGAAAGTGAAACTCGCGCACATTTCGGCGATGGAGATCTCGTCCGATACTCGGCGAATCTTCTCGTCCCTCGCGCTCAACGCGTTGAAGTCGCGCTTTTGAAGTCAATGGCGGGCCACTACATCATTCGAGCAGAGAAATCCCAAGAGCGATACGCCAAACAACAGCACGTCATTGTTGACTTAGTCCAAGCGGTAAGAGAAGCAGCTCCCAGCACGCTCGAGAGTTTCTTCCTTCAAGAATGGAATCGCGCCGAAAGTGAGCGCGAGAAAATGCGCGTCGTCATTGATCAAATCGCATCATTGACGGATGTCGGCGCATACGCTCTTCATGAACAACTCTCGATGAGCAAGTAATAGGGGCATAGGATTACCGGCATGTCAGGACGTATTCGCGATGTTGACGTAACGTACGTTCGCGATCATTCACCCATTGATGAAGTCGTGGGCGAATATGTCCAACTCAAAGGAGCAGGCGGCGGGCAGAAAAAGGGCCTCTGCCCATTTCATGATGAGAAAACTCCGTCATTTCATGTGACTCCAAGTCGCGGATACTTTCACTGTTTCGGTTGCCAAACCGGCGGTGACGTAATCGCCTTTGTTATGAAAATGGATCATTTAACATTTACCGAAACCATCGAACGTTTAGCAGAACGAATTGGATACCAACTCACATATGAACAGGGAAGTGGCGGAGGTAAAGCTCCGGCGGGTCAACGATCTCGTCTTATATCCGCGCACGTAGCGGCGGTTAATTTCTATCGCGAGCAACTTCAGCTTCCTGAAGCTTCGCATGCCAGAGATCTGCTTATGAAACGTGGTTTTGAGAAATCTGCCTGCGATGATTTCGAAGTCGGATATTCACCCGACCAATGGGATGCTCTTACCAAGTTCCTACGCGGACAAGGGTTCACTATCGAAGAATTAACGTTGGCAGGACTTTCAAAAGAAGGCCACAAAGGTCCCATTGATCGATTTCGAAATCGTTTAATGTGGCCAATCCGAGATATTTCGGGTGATGTCGTAGGTTTTGGCGCAAGAAAATTAGCAAGTGATGAAGAAGATCAGGGACCTAAATATCTCAATACTCCTGAAACGCCGATCTATAAGAAGAGCCAAGTTCTATACGGCCTTGATCGTGCGAAAAAAGAGATAGCAAAGAAGCGCCAGGCAGTAATAGTTGAGGGATACACCGACGTCATGGCTGCACATTTGGCAGGTATCACGACTGCGGTCGCAACCTGCGGAACTGCCTTTGGCGATGAACACATTCGAATCTTGCGCCGATTCCTCATGGATGATGACGCATTCCGTGGCGAGGTAATTTTTACCTTTGACGGAGATGCCGCAGGACAGAAAGCTGCATTGCGCGCTTTTGGAGATGACCAGAAATTTGTAACTCAAACATTTGTTGCGGTAGAGCCATCAGGAATGGATCCATGCGAATTGCGTCAACATCAAGGCGATGCGGCAGTCCGTGATCTCATTGCTCGGCGAGTGCCGCTCTTTGAATTTGCGATCAAGAGCGCAATAAAACAGTACGACTTAACCAATGCAGATGG
>CAZZMU010000072.1:0-4260 GCA_964655345.1 uncultured Clavibacter sp. | reverse complement strand
TCCCGGCCCATGGAGCCATCGCATACCAACCCCACGTAAGAATCTGTCCGCGGAAAGGAACTGCACATTCGATCTCGCGGAATCGAATCGATGAGATACGAGCGCCTTGATCAACATCAATCTCTAAAGAAATTTCGCCGCTATCAAGGGCATGATGGAGAGTCACTGCGAAATCCTAATGAGGCGATGGTCATGTCCAACCATGACCGTTTTGCGAGAACAAATGACGCTCACTTTCAGGCAATCTTCGGTCTGACCGTCGGACATGACCAGGGGTGGCTAGCGTGATCACCATCAATACAACGGAGCTACTAGCCGACCTAGCGCAGACGGTTCTTGATGATCCCAAACCAGATCAATTCTTATCTCACATCGTCAACAAGACGCTCGCATCGATAGACGCACGCGGCGCAATTCTTGGGGTAATCGAACGCGAAGGATTTCTCGATCTCCAAGGTTCCTATGGTTTTGCCACCGATCTCGTCGATCCTTATATGCGAATTCCGCTATGGACCCCGATGCCAATTACCGATGCGGCGCGTAGCGGTGATATCAGTATTTTCAAAACTCCCAAAGAAATGATCAAGGTCTATCCGCACCTCAGTCAATTTGGTGAAACCGAAGCTGGCGTAACAGTCTCGGCACCAATCAAATATCGCAACACTGTGTTAGGTGCAATTGGTTTCACCTCATTAAAGTCTCCCCAGTCTAACTTCATGAAATCTGAGACCACTCAAGGAGTTCTTGCGCTGTGTGGACTTTATATTCGCAATTTACTGGCAAATCGCGCTACGAATACAAAAGACTATTCGGCTGGCATGAAGACTCTTTCCACCCGCCAAAAGCAGATCATCAATCTCTTCAAAGAAGATCTCACAACAGATCAGATGGCTGAACGCCTGAAATATTCTTCTTCAACAATCAAGCAAGACATCATCAAGATCTATAGCGTCTTTGGGGTTAATTCACGGAGCGCAGTCGTGGAGCTCGCCAAAAAAGCTGGGCTTTCTTAAACTTTATCTAATTCCGCTTTCCACGGCGGATTTGCTCCAGCTCGAGAACAAGTAATTGCCGCGGCCCGAACCGCCCGCTCAAGGACCTTAAATAAATTCTCACCACTTAACCCAGATAATCCGTACTCAAGAACGCCTTCAACAATAACGGCGCCAATAGTGTCACCCGCTCCGACGGAGTCCACAACTGAAATCGATTCGGCTGGAATATCTATGGAAAAACCAGCGCCAATTGCCGTTAATCCCTTCTCTCCCCGCGTCACGATTACGAGTGAAACACCCCTATCTAGCCACGAGCGGACCACCAATTCATCGCCGTAAAGCCAGGAAATGTCGTCCTCACTCAATTTCACTATCGATGCGACATCGACCCATCGTTCGACTGCGGAGCGATAGATCTCTTTATCACTCTGAATTGAAGGTCGAACATTGGGATCAAAAATAATCGGAGCAGATTTTGTTGAAATCCACTTCAACAATTCACTTGCCCCTGGCTCTAACATAGTTGCGACCGATCCGACGTGAATTACATCAGGTTCACCTTGGGGCAACCACGTAGCATGAAAAGCAAATGAAGCAGTTCCTTCTAACTCGAATTCGTACTTTGCTAATCCACCCTCATCAATCGTCGCAATGGCGAGTGCGGTTGCTAAATCTCCGCGATAGGCGAGTGAAAGATCCACGCCACTTTCGCGTAACTCACTTTCAATCGAGCGTCCATAGTCATCGGATGAAATCCCACCCAGAAAGAAAGTTGGGAATCCCAATCGCGCTACAGCTTTCGCCGTATTAGCTGGCCCTCCGCCGACCATCGGAATCCGGTTCCCACCAGCAACGGGAATCAAATCCATGAGCGCTTCACCGGCAACCCATACCTGCTTCATAGCTAGAACTTAACATCCAGACGTTGTGCCATGACAGCAGCGGCATCAAGCCAGCGTTTTACTTCAGCATCGCTGTAGCCCACTTCTCCACTTTTCACGACATACAAGCCAGTGAACATTTCGCCTTTGAATTGGTAGAACCCAAGAAGTTGACGCGCAGTCACTCCTTTTCCGATCTGGGCACGAACCAACACCCTCGACTTATCTTCAACCAGCACGGCATCACTACTTGGAAACGTTGTAAAGGAATAATCGACAAAAGTCCCATCGCGCTCGACTCCACCTTTGTTTTTCACGCACGATGCGTAGTTCGCCTGTAGTTCGGCCAGCGCCTCATCCGCCGCCGCTTTATCCTTATATTTCACGGTTTCTGTGGAGAGAAAGACATATGGCGAGCCCACTTTTGAAGCTGTGACTTGCCGGCGATATTGACGACCTGATTCAGATTTATAGGTTGCAGCACATAAATCAAGTGTCGGATCCTCCAGCGTCGTTCCACGATACATCGGAAGAACGCTCCATCCCGATGAGAAGTCTTCTGCGTTAAAACCATATCTCACCATGCTCTTTTGCAGAGTCTCACTTAGCGAGGGATCAGCGGCTGTTGGAATTCGAGCAACATCTTTAAGATTGGTGATTGCGATATTTACTGATGCAATTCCTACGATAGTAAAATTACTTCCCGTAATTCGCAAAACCCGACTTCTAGCACCCACATCGACGATTGCGCCAGTACGTATGTTTTTGGAACTTGATGCCGAAACTTTTCCAACTACTTTTCCACCCAAAGAAATGCTCGCTTCGCCTTCTCCAGCGAGAATAAATGCACGACCCACGGTCGATAGAGATGCGCTGCACTTTGTTGTGCACGTCAGCGCACCTTCACCGAGAGAAGAAGGGACCCACTTTCCGGTTCGAGAGGATTTACTTGCTGGCACAAAGGAGTTCTTCACCGTGAGATCACCCATTACACCATTGCCTAGACAGTCAAAGGTGTGAAGCGCAGCTTTAAAATCTGTCGTCTTCTTCAATGTGAACTCTGGAGCGCTCTTGAGAGAGCTGGATTGGAGGACAAATCCATCGTCATTGACAATCTGGGTGGCACAGAGATTGCTTCCCGTATCTTTAATGGCGCTGAGAGAAACTTGTAGGGAATCACGATTCGCGCCAAGTACTACCGCGTCGCTCTTCACAATGGGCACACCTCGATCGATAGTTACTTTACTTGTGGGCGACCAGGCGCTCTTATTACCCCACACATCGGTCGCACGAATTGCTAATGAATAAGTGCCTTCAGGTAGATCTTTTACATACACCGCGCGCCGAGAAATCAGCGGATCTAAATATGTCGGAACGAAATTCGTATTGATGCTGCTATCAATCGCAACAACTTTGCCATCAATTTGAGCTTCAAATCCCGCAATTGCTGATTCTCCATCGTCATAACCGCTTTCGATGATCTCAGCTCCGGGATATCGCCACGTCGCAGTTGGAGTCACCGGTGGAACTGGTGGAGCGGTCACATCAGCTTTGCGGGTGATCTTCACATTTATTTTTTGCTCGGTTGAGGCAGCGCTGGCCTCAAGAGTGATGCCTCCTGAGTGCAGAACAACGGAACGACCTTGAGGAAGTGTCATTGAACCGGTAGCACGACCTGTTGCAGAGTAAAAATATGAATCCAGATTCAACATCCAAATATCGGTTCCAACTGCAAGTCCTGGTTCAAATCCAGCGCGATCTTCTGGGTTCGGGCTATCAATAAATGTGGGCGATGGTGGGTCGGTTCGGAAAATAACTAACCCTGCGTTGTATGAAGCACCCGAGCGTGGTCGGCGATATTCAATCCAATATGTGGATTTTCCATCACGGATAAAAATTGCCCGAGTTCCGCCATAAACATCTGAGGCCGTCAATTCAACACTTTCATTAAGCCACGATTGCTTCACTTCACTTGATTCTAGTAATCCCATTCGCCATTGATGATAGGTCGATGGAGGTGACGTTGTGTCAACATTTCCCATCACATCGATGCTGCCGCCATATTCCACCGCTTTACAGTTCTGGCTCCATGGACCATCAGCAACGCCCGTGCTACATCTCAAGAGATTTGAATGTCCCAAGCCAAGTGAGTGTCCCAATTCGTGAGTAATAACAAATCCACTCGCAGTGTTATGGAGAACCATCACGCCACCTTTGGTAGCGAAAGTTCCCATTGCCGCTCGCCCACTCCAAATACATCCCGCCGCCGGAGAAAGAATCACTAGGTAACGATCTTTCCAATCAGTAAAACCTAATTGGCGATAAACCTCATCACGCACCGTGTTCATAAATGAAGTAAACGTGGTGCTTTCACATGCCATGCG
>CAZZMU010000071.1:0-4274 GCA_964655345.1 uncultured Clavibacter sp. | reverse complement strand
GTTCGAGGGGATTCTCCGGGTCTCATGTTGTGCAGATCGGGGATATTCATTCCTTTGAGTTCATTAGGGTGAACCGATCTGGCGTGGTACCTCCCAGGAGCTGGAGCCGCCCAGGCGTGGATTTTCTGCGATCCAATCAGGAGATACATGGTGTATCTCGCTTCAATCGAATCAATATTGCCCCAACCAACCGTGAATTCATGAAACGGGTTTGTGATAACAATGCCCTCATCGAACAACGTGACTTTGGGTTTAATAAACAACAAGAAGGCTATGTAGCAAAAAAGAAGATTGAAAAGCAGAGCGCTGATTCTGGTCTCCAAGCTACTTTCGTAGAGATACGAACCCGTAATTCCAATACTGAAAACGAAGATGCTGATTCCGTAAACGAGATTACTTCGGGGTCGAAAAACCTCAGCGTTGGTCATTTGGCTAGTTTCTCATGGAAAATCGAGCGGAGCGCAGCATGAGCGAACCAATCCTGAAAGTTAAAGATTTCACCGTCGAGTTCTGGGTTGATGGAGTCTGGTATCCAGCTGCAGTCGATATGAATTTTGAATTGGAACCTGGTCGTGTCCTTGCGATCGTCGGTGAATCTGGTTCTGGTAAATCGACGACTGCTCTAGGAATCGTCAATCTCTTGTCATCGAACGCCCGCATGAGTGGTAGCGTCAAAGTTAAGGGCCAAGAAATGGTCGGCGCGCGACCACAAGTACTTCGCAAATTCCGCGGCAAAGAAGTTGCATATATATTCCAGGAGCCGATGACCGCCCTCAATCCGGTCTACACCATTGGATTCCAGATTGTTGAAACGCTTCGTACCCATTTCGATATGGGGCCAAAAGAAGCTCGTGCTCGCACCATTGAATTGTTAACGATGGTTGACATCCCAAATCCTGAAGGATCATTCGATAAGTACCCGCACCAACTTTCTGGTGGCCAACGTCAGCGCGCAATGATCGCTCAATCTTTAGCGTGTGATCCGGGCTTATTGATTGCAGATGAACCAACCACCGCTCTCGATGTCACGGTCCAAGCTGAAATTCTTGATTTGATGCATAACTTGAAGAATCGTCTCAACTCAGCGATTCTCTTAATCACTCATGACATGGGCGTAGTGGCCGATATGGCTGATGAAATCCTGGTCATGAAAGATGGTTACGTTGTCGAATATGGTGATTCCGAACAGATCTTCAAGAAGCCTCAACACCCTTACACGCAAGAGCTCCTCGGTGCTGTGCCGATGCTGGGCACTAGTGCAAAGCGCGTTTTGGCGAAAGACGGCGGTAAACAACCTGTACTCAAGTTAGACGACGTCACAATCGCGTATCCAAAGCGCGGGCGGGTTCCAGAATTCGTCGCGGTAAAGAATTTCAATCTCGAGATCTATCCTGGTGAAATTGTTGGCCTGGTGGGCGAATCAGGTTCGGGCAAAACCACCGTTGGTCGTGCGGCTATCGGGCTCATCCCAATCAAGTCCGGAAAGCTTGAAATTGTTGGTAAGGACATTTCCAACGCCACTCAGAAAGAGCTTTTCCCCATTCGTCGCCATACCGGCATCGTTTTTCAGGATCCAGCTTCTTCTCTTAATCCTCGACTTCCTATTGGTGAGTCAATCGGCGAACCGATTTTCTTAGCTGGCCTTGCAAAAGGCGATGAACTCAATAAGCGAGTAGAGGACTTACTTGAACAAGTTGAACTTCCTCGCTCCTATCGCAATCGTTTCCCTCATGAATTATCAGGCGGTCAGCGTCAACGCGTAGGAATTGCCCGAGCACTTGCTCTCACCCCTGATTTATTGATTGCTGATGAACCAACCTCAGCGCTCGATGTTTCGGTGCAGGCTCGCTTCCTCGACCTATTGTTGGATCTACAAGATAAATTGAAGTTTGCATGTCTCTTCATCAGCCATGATCTTGCAGTCGTTGACATCTTGGCGCACCGCATTGCTGTGATGCAGGACGGACGCCTAGTTGAAGAAGGAGATCGCGACGCAATCTTGAAGAAAGCGAAAGATCCATATACCCAACGCCTAATCGCGGCTGTTCCCGTCCCAGATCCCGCAGAACAGAAAAAGCGTCGCGAAGCACGCTTGGCAGCAAAGAATTAACGACCATAATTCGGGTATGACCAAGCCCGTTTCGTTATCGCAGTTCGGACTCTCACGTGAGTTCGGCTATATGCAACATCAAGATCCAGTTCGTTCACTTTCATCAGCCAATGAAGCGTGGGACGAAATGTCCAGGAACTTGCCCAAATATTTGATGGGCAGTGATTTTCGTTCTCGAGTAAAGGCTCTGCCTCCATTCAAGATCGATGCGCTAGCAAACGAAGGCGAAGTTCGACGAGCAATGTTGGCGCTTTCTTATATTGGTATGGCATATCAATGGTCTGATAACGAGCCCGCCCATGTAATTCCTGCGATTCTCGCCAAGCCTTGGTACGAATTGGGTCAAAAAGTAGGGCGCCCGCCGATTCTGAGTTATGTTTCATATTCCATCGATAATTGGTATCGCTTAGATCCCACAAAGGAGATTGAGTGCGGCAATATCGCGCTTCTGCAATGCTTCCTTGGCGGACAAGATGAAGAATGGTTCATCCTGATCCATATCGATATTGAAAAGAAAGCCGGAATCGCTCTTCACGCAATCGAACTAGCCCACAATGCCGTTGCATCTAACGATGCCGATGCCCTGGATCTGGCGTTGACTCAATTACGAGATGGCATCAAGAGCATGTATGACGTCTTGGCTCGGATGCCGGAAAAGTGCGATCCGTATGTGTATTTCCATCGTGTGCGCCCTTATATCTTCGGGTGGCGCAATAACCCAGCTCTGCCCAATGGTGTGGTCTACGAGGGCGTAGAAGCCCTTAAAGGGCGCGGAATGACCTATCGAGGCGAAACTGGCGCGCAATCTGCGATTGTGCCTGCCCTCGATGGAGTTCTTGGCATCGAACATGAACGCGATGAACTCCGCGAATACTTGATGGAGATGCGCGAGTACATGCCACCCCAACACGTTGCTTTTATTGAAGCAGTCGAAGCTGGCCCCTCAGTCCGCGATTTCGTTCGACAACTCAATCGTCCATCTACGACAGCGCTCTTTAATGAGTCGGTGGAATTAGTGGGCGATTTCCGTGCCATGCATCTTGAATATGCGGGCCAGTACATCCACGCCCAGGCCCAAAAAGCCCCCGGAAACCCCTCTGCAGTGGGCACTGGAGGCACGCCATTCATGATCTATCTGCGCAAGCATCGCGACGAAACTAAGTCCCAGACGCTTTAAACCGCAGCTCTCTCGCTCCATTTTCTGGTCAACCAAATGAAGATCGGCACAATCACGACCGCCGATATTGCTGCGGGCGCCCAAGCAACGTCAGGGGTTGTGAACAGACTAGGGGATGGAATCGATGAGTCTTCTGTGCTGACCAATATCGAACCCAGAAAGTTATTGGCAAAGTGAGCGCCAATTGCAATTTCTAGCGTCTTGTCCCGGAAAGTAGTCCACGCCAACATGAAACCAACAGCCCCATAACTAATAATTGGAAAATACACATCATTTCCGCTTACTTCTGGGTTAGTTAAATGTGGAAGGGCGAAGAGCGCTCCGCCCACAATCGCGATAGTCCATTGTTTCTTCTTGCCATTATCAAGCCATTGTTGGAGCCAGCCACGAAAGAAGAGCTCTTCGGCAGTGGTTTGTATGGGAAGAAGTGTCAGGGCCACAACGAGAAATGGGGCCATCGCCACAGGATCCCAGCTCCAGGTGTAGGACTCCTGATTAAGAACGATGTCGCCAACGCCCATCGGTAATGAGATGGCGGCGAATGATGCGAAACCAATCCATGTTCTCCTCCAGGAATAGCGGTCGTGAATTGTGAGGAGCTTCTTGAAGGGTCGTTTGAGGATAAACCTGTAGGCAACAAGAGTTGCCAGGAAAAAGGGAATGAAAGAGACCAGAGTTGTGGCTGCTGCGCTCCAGGGTGGTAGTTCCCGTTGTTGAGCCAGCCCCGCGTCATCTGTGGCAAATAAAACGTCGAGGTCGAAACCAAAGTAACGAGCCACGCCAATTGTGAGGATGGCTCCAAAGACTTGCCAGGCAATCAGAATCGATATCGTTCCAACAAACCATCGCCAAAGACGAGGCCGACTGGGGGTAGAAATTGCAGCCGTATCTTCCATGGCGCGATCCTAGAGATTTTTCTCGAGAAAGGATTTAGTTGAAAGGTGCGGGTATCTAGTTCAACTTTCAACTAAATGGTTTTTGGCGTAC
>CAZZMU010000070.1:2438-4284 GCA_964655345.1 uncultured Clavibacter sp. | reverse complement strand
CGTTTACTGAGGAATTGGATCAAAGCTTGGTGTGCATTGCGCTTAACCATATCCATAAGCTCAGACTTCTCCCCACGCTCAGGTTGGCGCAAAAAAACTTTCGATGATATTCGTGCCGAAAGATACTCAGCTAATGAATCCCCTTGGATCTCTTGATTAACCAATATTTCCTTTGCAGGCTCGAACTCGGAATAAATCTTTGTCACCGTCGCATCTAGAAGCGAAGTGTCCTCAGGTAGATTTCCTAAATCAATCATCCATGACCGAGAGCCAATTACGCGCCCACTTCTTACTCGAAAGAGAGATGCAGCAGCATGCGTGATGTCTTGATGAAGCGCGATGAAATCTGCAGTAATGGTGTCTGATATCGCAGCATCGGTGGACTCACTTGCGCGTTCAAGAGCCACAAGTTGATCTCGAAGCTTTCCGGCGCGCTCAAATTCTTCTGCTTCCGAGGCACGTTCCATCTCTACACGAAGTTCCGTAATGATGTCGACGGACCCATCTGAGATGAATTCAGATAATCGATTAGCAAGCGTTCGATGTTCTTGCTTCGAAATACGATCGACACATGGCGCCGCACATTTGCCAATATCGCCAAGTAAGCACGGACGTTTTATTCGCGCTGCTCGCTCGAAATTACTGTTGGAACAGGATCGGACCGGAAAGAGCTTGAGAAGAACATCAAAAGTAGTCCGAAGCGCCCACGCATGTGCAAAGGGACCAAAATACACAACGCCTTTTCGCTTGCTTCTACGAGTAATCATCAGGCGCGGAATCTCTTCATCCATGGTGAGCGCTAAGAATGGGTAAGACTTATCATCCTTGAATTGGACGTTGAATTGCGGGTTCTCTTCCTTAATCCAAGAAAATTCAAGCTGTAGCGCTTCAACTTCACTTCGTACGATGGTCCAATCCACTCTATTGGCAGCATGAATCATGCGGTAAGTCTTTTCGCCAACATTTTTTTGAAAATATGAATTGAGACGGTTCTTCAAGGAACGCGCTTTGCCTACATAGATAACACGTTCATTCTCATCAAAGAATCGATAAACCCCAGGTTCGTCCGGAATATTGGTGGGACGATATGAAAGCGGATCAGCCATGATTATCTCTTGAGAGATTCAGCCAGGAACTTTCCGGTGTAGCTAGCTTTAACTTTGGCAACTGATTCTGGAGTGCCTTCGGCTACAAGAGTTCCGCCCCCGGATCCACCTTCGGGTCCCAGATCGATTATCCAATCGGCAGATTTAACGACATCCATATTGTGCTCGATTACTACTACTGTGTTTCCGGTATCGACAAGACGTTGAAGCACCATGAGTAATTTACGTACATCTTCGAAATGAAGTCCTGTGGTTGGCTCATCCAGGACATAGATCGTGCGACCCGTGGATCGACGTTGTAATTCTGTGGCAAGTTTGACGCGTTGAGCTTCGCCACCAGAGAGAGTCGGTGCGGATTGCCCAAGACGAACATAGCCCAAGCCAACATCGCAGAGAGTTTTGAGATACCTATGTATGGATGGGATTGACTCAAAGAACTCTGTTGCCTTTTCAATCGGCATATCAAGAACTTCAGCGATAGTTTTTGCTTTGTAATGCACTTCGAGCGTCTCGCGGTTATATCGAGCGCCATGACAGACTTCGCAGGGAACATAAACATCCGGTAAGAAGTTCATCTCGATAGTGATAGTTCCGTCGCCGGCGCAATTTTCACAACGACCTCCTTTGACATTAAAGGAGAACCGTCCTTGTTGATATCCGCGCACTTTTGCTTCGCTGGTCTCAGCAAAGAGAGCGCGAATTTTGTCGAAGACCCCCGTATATGTGGCTGGATTAGATCG
>CAZZMU010000070.1:0-2338 GCA_964655345.1 uncultured Clavibacter sp. | reverse complement strand
TAATCACCTGAAACAACAATTTCGCCACCGTGTTCTCCAGCGCCAGGTCCGATATCAACAATCCAATCTGCAGTTCTGATTGTCTCTTCATCGTGCTCGACAACAATTAATGTGTTGCCAAGATCCCTTAAATGAGTCAGAGTTTCTATGAGACGCTTGTTATCTCGTTGATGAAGGCCAATGCTCGGTTCATCAAGAACATAAAGCACGCCGACAAGTCCAGATCCAATCTGTGTGGCCAAGCGAATGCGTTGAGCTTCACCACCAGAGAGCGTCGCTGCGGGTCGAGCTAGCGTGAGATATTCCAAGCCAACATCAAGGAGGAACCCCAATCGGGCGTGGACTTCCTTCATCACCCGCTCAGCAATTTTCGCTTCGCGAGCGGCGAGTTTTAGCTCCTTGAGAAAAACTGCACAATCTTCAATCGAGAGTTCGCAGATCTCAGCGATATTTTTTCCACCAAGAGTCACCGCGAGAACTTCCGGTTTTAGGCGAGATCCCTTGCACGCTGGACAAGGTGTCTCGCGCATGTACGCCTCATATTTTTCTCGGCTGTAGTCGCTATCGGTTTCTGAATGTCGTCTTTCAACAAACGGAATAACACCCTCGAATCCCGTTGAATAATTTCGAACTCGACCATAGCGATTCTTGTAACGAACATGAACCTCATATTCATAGCCGTTGAGAATCGCATCTTTAGCTTTCTGCGAAAGTTTGATCCAAGGCGTATTCATCGAGAATTTCACATCGTTTGCAAGCGCTTCCAAAAGATTGAGAAAGTAATCAGCAGATTGGCCACCCGACCATGGAGCAATCGCACCATCATTAATGGAGAGCGAATCATCAGGAATCACGAGGTCTACATCTACTTCAAGTTTTGAACCAATACCCGTGCATTCAGCACATGCACCGAAGGGTGAATTGAACGAAAACGAACGTGGTTCCATCTCCTGGAAAGACAATCCGCAATCATGACAAGCTAGGAGTTCGCTAAATGTTCTCTCTTTTTCTGATGCCTTTGCATCAACAAAATCTAGAGTGACCAATCCATTGGCCAATTTCAACGCGGTCTCAATCGAGTCGGTTAATCTCTGCTTACTATCCGGTTTCGCTGTAAGTCGATCCACGACCACTTCGATTGTGTGCTTCTCTTGTTTCTTCAGCTTTGGCGCTTCGCTCAACGCGACAGTATTTCCATCGACCCGAGCCCGGGAATATCCTTGTGCCAGCAGATCTTTGAAGAGATCGACAAATTCTCCTTTACGTGCCCGAATGACAGGAGCAAGCACCTGAAATTTAGTCTCTGCTGGTAATTCTAAAATTTGATCGACGATATTTTGAGGCGTCTGCTTGGTGATTGATTTGCCGCAATTGGGGCAATGCGGTTTTCCAGCTCGAGCGAAGAGCAGACGAAGATAGTCATACACTTCAGTAATAGTTCCCACTGTTGATCTGGGATTACGATTAGTTGATTTTTGATCTATCGATACCGCAGGAGAAAGTCCCTCGATGAAATCAACATCGGGCTTATCCATTTGCCCTAGAAACTGGCGAGCGTAGGCAGAAAGTGACTCGACATATCGACGTTGGCCTTCAGCAAATATGGTGTCAAAAGCAAGCGAAGATTTTCCTGAACCCGATAACCCGGTAAAAACAATCATGGCATTTCGCGGTAAATCGAGTGAAACGTTCTTAAGGTTATGTTCGCGAGCGCCACGAACCACTAAGCGATCTGCGCTCATCACATTCCCGCCTCTTCCATTGCTCGTAGTTCTCGCTTCAACTCTTTGATTTCATCTCTCAAACGCGCAGCTAGCTCAAACTGCAGTTCGGCCGCAGCATTGCGCATCTGTTCGGTAAGTGAATCGATGAGTCCAAGAAGTTCCGTACGAGGCAAGGCTACGAGCGATTTCGCATGTACGCCAACTGGAGTTTCGGTGATGCCACGTTTTTTGCTTCCTGCCAAGAGAGCGTCAGTGTCATCGCTCTCTTCTGTGATGAGGTCGGTGATGTCGGCGATCTTCTTCCGCAAAGGTTGTGGATCTAGACCATGCGCTTGGTTGTATGCAATCTGTTTAGCTCGTCGACGATTGGTTTCATCAATCGCTCTCGTCATGGAATCCGTTAAATTATCTGCATACATATGAACTTCGCCAGAAACATTTCGAGCGGCTCGACCGATGGTTTGAATCAATGAGCGGGTGGATCGCAGGAAACCCTCTTTATCTGCATCCAAAATCGCAACCAGCGAGACTTCGGGAAGATCTAATCCTTCACGGAGCAAATTGATTCCAATGAGAACGTCATATTCTCCTAGTCGTAATTCACGGAGCAGTTC
>CAZZMU010000069.1:0-4347 GCA_964655345.1 uncultured Clavibacter sp. | reverse complement strand
TTTTCTTTATATACGAGTGGCCGACTCGACTTCGGAGAGGTGTACCGCCATTCTCCTTTATGACTTCAGGTACAGATCGAGAGCAAATGAGGTTGTAGATAATCGATGCTCCGGGATTATTTTTTAATTCTCGTTCTGCAATAAGAGCCGTTAGCGCTGAAGGAGAAACAAGGTTGCCGAGCTCATCGACTAAGAAACAGCGATCTGCATCACCATCGAAGGCAAGTCCGATATCAGCGTTCTTATCTTTGACTAATTTCTGTAAATCAACCAGATTCTTTGCATCGATTGGATTTGCTTCGTGATTTGGAAAAGTTCCATCCAAATCAAAGTAGATGCCATCGACGACAGCGTTAATTTCAGCCATCACAGCTGGCGCGGTATGCCCTCCCATGCCATTGCCCGCATCAATTGCGATCTTGATGGGACGATCTAAAAAAGTGCGGCTAAATGCGTTTTCAGGGAATAAAGAGAATAAGAATTCAACATATGAAGTAAGAAGATCGCGCGCGCTTTCTTTCCCCACAGAGCGATGCGGGATTGGAAATCCTTCAGTCATCCCAACATGAATCTGCTCTTTGATCCACAGCAACCCCGACTCCTGCCCGATGGGTCGTGCGCCGCTTTTACAGAGCTTAATGCCGTTGTATTCGGCAGGATTATGGCTCGCCGTGAACATCGCCCCAGGAAGTCCTAGATGGCCCGACGCAAAATACAGTTGATCTGTTGACGCAAGTCCAATTCGAATGACATCGAGCCCTTGAGAAGTTATTCCGTCCGAAAAAGCTGTGGCTAGATCAGGCGAGGAAGGTCGCATATCTTCTCCCACGACAATTGTCGCAGGCTCTCGTTCACGCTCGATAAATTTCGCAAAGGCAATTCCTAATGCAAAGGAAAAATCTGCAGTGATTTCTTCGTCAACCAAACCACGAATGTCATATGCCTTAATTATTCGATCTAGAAGTTCCCGGCTCATATAAGAACTAAATCTTCTTAGTCTTGATTTGGAATTGAACGTAAATGTCCACGACGTCCGACGTCTGGAGGCGAACTCTTCTTAGGAATCTCCATGTTCATTGATTGTCGAATTGCATCTGCGATTGCGAGGACGTCTTCGGGTGAAGGTTCGAGCGCATGCGATTCTGGATCATGTTTAATTACGGTCCATCCTTGAGGTACCGTCAATCGTTCAGAGTGTTCACTACATAGATCGTACGTATGTGGCTCTGCGTATGTGGCGAGCGGACCTAGAACGGCGGTGGAATCTGAGTAAATGTAAGTAAGCGTGTGCGTTGCGTGCGAACTACAGCTAGGACGAGTGCAACGTCGACCAGACGTACTGGGTCGATCAGATGGTCGTAGCGATGTCGTCATGTCGCGAGATTAGCGTTGAAGTTCGAAAAAGTTTGGATTGAAGGGCTTAACTCTGGGGTTGAATCACTTTCACATCAGCAATCGGCTTAGTGGCGCTCTCGAGATTGGTGCTGGGCGATATAGGAAGGTGCGTGACTCCATCACTTGTAATCCAGGTAAGACTCCCTACGGCCCCGGAGCGATTCGTTATTGTGATGAGTCGAAGATTTGCGGGAGCAGTCCAATTGAGAATCTCTTCGCCAATCAGAGTTTTTGAACCGGTTTTCCCAGTATTTGTGCGCCACGAAAGCTCGACTTGAATTCTCTCGCCAACGAAAGAAAAGCTTGGTTCTAATCCATATACATTGAAACTTACTGTTCCAAAAGGTTGAGTTCCCGAGCTCCACATAAAGTCCGATATTGATCCTTTAACCACTTCAGTAAATACTCCTGCGATAACTGGTTCAGTCGAGGTAATTCTGAGTGCAAAAGTTTTCTCGCCTAAATCGACATCACTCAAATCCACCTCCTTGACTTCTTGTGAGCGAAGTGAGATTGAACCCAAGCCGACTGGAATAAATACACCTTCTGGCGAGACGACCTCCACACTTGCGGTCGTATCGACGCGACCTGGGGTCATGATGCGAAGTCGATGTTTTACTTTACTCCCATTCCCGAACTTCATAGGAATTCCAGAGATCACAAATTCATTAGTAGCTTCTGTTATCGGCGCTACAAAATCCGCTCCAAAATTATTAAGGCCACGGACTCGTTCATCAAGAAGATATGCCGTAACACGACCACTTCTTGTTTTCACTCTCACTATGACATTTGAGGCGCCGGGATCCAATGAGTCGATTCGAATACTTTTCTCAGAAGCGGGTTTCACCGTTACGGCAATATCTCGGGCTGGTCCATTTTCAGAATAACTCGTTATATCCACGATGGCGTCGCTCAAACCACTATTAACCAGAATCAGTTTTGATTGACTGGTGACATTCGCTGTGCCACCAACAAACCAGACGACTGGATCACTAATTGTGCAAATGGTCGCGGCGGTCCACTTCCCTGCGCGACTTTGGAGCATCAATGTATTTGATGAATTACCTTGAACAAGTAACGCTCCTCGCGTGATTGAATAAGCACCAATATTGTTCTTTCTAAACTGAGATTTCGTGCTCGCGACATCGCGAATCCCAATCGACTTAGTTGGCAACAGTGCAGTTGATTTCGCATCACTGATTGGTCCCGGACATGCTGTGGCTGGATAAGACTGAGTAACCTCAGTGATCTGATTAGCCTGAGGCAAGAAATAAGCAAAATGTGCAGCAATAATGAAGAGTAGGAGAACGATAGAAGCTCGAGATTGAGAGCCTGAAGCTCTTGGCTTATCCATCATGCCAGCTCCTCTTCTCTCATCTCACGGCGACGTCGTCGCGCGGGCAAGGCCAGAACAATTAATGAGGTAAAGGCGATGATTTGTAATGAGATCCATCCTCGACGCGAAGTTGCGTCATGGAAAATCACATAATCACCTGGTTCAGGAGCAATGAAGCGCGGTACTCCATTTTCTGTTTCTTTCGCTTCGAGATAAGAATTGTTAAGCAACATCTTCCACCGAGCATCAAATTTCTCAGTGATGATCACGGTTCCGGGAGAATTAAGTTTTCCTTCAGCGCCAATTTTTCCACTTGGCAGGACTGAATACATACCATCTGAAGATAAGAATGAAATATGACCAAGCGCTCCAGGAACTTTCCAGGAAATTCCTTCATCCGTAGATGCCGCTCGGGTAAATCCTCCTGCGCCATCAATTGTTCTGACTAAGTCTTCATTGATTGGTTTTGCCATGAATATGTAACGAATGCCAAATTCAGCAAATACGCTACTGCTCGCTACTCCAGAACCCGCGACTAGGTCTATGACGGCTTTATTTACTTGCGGAGTCAATCCGGTGATGACGTCTGGCTCGCCAATCTTTAAATCTCCGTCGCGAGCAATGAAATACTGAATCTTGTTCTCTGAAATTCGGAAAACCAAGGTCTTAAAACGATCTTCGGTTTGTGCACTCGCGCTTAAGAAGGCCGGAAGTGCGGAAGTTGTTTTACGTTGAAGTGGAGAAGAAGTGGCGGAAGATACCCACCACCCGACAGACAATAAAATTGAGAGCGCAGAAATTACGCTGGTAATACCTAGCAAGATATGGCGATAATCGATATGTGCTTGAGAAATCGTGGGCACATAGTGGTCAACGATGAGGACGGCGGCAATCAGAGCAACCAGAGTTGGTACGACCATCAAACTGCCCACCCAGAGTTGAACTGCAGAGAAACTTCCATGTCCCGATACCTGACGCGATCCCAGGATTGTGGCGAATCCAATGAAGAAAAGCGCCACTTCTCCAAGTCGGGCAGTCTTACTTACAAATGCTGCAATCATGGCGATAAGAGTTATAGGTGTGATGATCCAGATGGGTGGCGCGCCAATTCCACCAGGATTACTGAGTATGAGTGAAGGGACAGCGCCACCTGAGATATTAAGACCTGGATCAAGCAAGATCCGCGATGGATGCAAAATAAATTCAATTGACCACGGAGCGCAAACGATCAAAGGCATGATGGTAATAGCGATACGACGAGCATTCCTGCGATCAAAGATTTCTTTGTTTAAAGGGTTGCTCTTGGAATTAAAAGCGAAGACATCGAAAATTACTAGAACGAACTGCCACACCAACAAGGACATAAATGTGAGCGGTGAAAATGCACAGACGATTGTTAGAAGGAGAGCTAACCACCACGTCTTACGCCAACCTAGATTCTCCAATTGCTCTAGTCCGAATAAAGATCGAACTAACCATGGACCAATGACGATAAGAACGATTGTGCCAAGCCGACCGCTATTAACTGCTGCAAGAGTTGTTGGAGAGAAGGCGTAAAGAAGTGCAGCCGCCAACGCCAAGAAACGAAGTTCGGTAAATTTACGAGCCAACAAGTA
>CAZZMU010000068.1:0-4386 GCA_964655345.1 uncultured Clavibacter sp. | reverse complement strand
TTCCCGCCATACCGCCACCTACTCCCTTCAGAAAGTATCGCCACCGCTGTTATCGAAGTCGCAGCACTCTTAGATTCTGTCCGTCGCGTTGCTTTAGTCACTGATAAAACAGTTCCACTCCGATTGAAGTTTGCAAATAACGCCCTACAACTCGAAGCTGGCGCAGGTGATGACGCGCAAGCCACAGAAGAAATCCAAATTGCTTACACAGGCGAAGCTATAGATATCGCCTTCAATCCAACATTTCTTACCGATGGCTTAAATGCTCTCGGTACGTCATTTGTGAACATCGCATTTACTGGATCCAATAAACCCGCGGTGCTCTCAGGAAAAAACAAGGTAGATGGAGAGATCGATAGTTCATACCGATACCTCTTGATGCCTATGCGATACGCATCCTAAAAAAACATGCGCGTTACACATCTGTCTTTGACAGATTTTCGTTCCTACTCACATTTAAATCTTGAGTTCGAACCAGGCCAAAATATCTTTATTGGTGAAAATGGCGAAGGTAAGACCAACATCATCGAAGCGCTGATGTATTTAGCCTTACTTTCATCTCACCGCATTAGTACTGACCAACCACTCGTTAAATTGGGCTCAGAACGCGCGTATATCCGAGCCAAAGTCGAATCGGACGACCGAAGCACTTTGCTTGAGCTTGAAATTAATGCCGCGAAAGCGAATCGAGCAAAAATAAACCAAAACCCAGCTCGCTCTCAAAAAGAATTGTTGGGAATTGTAAAAAGTATTTGTTTCTCCCCAGAAGATTTGGATCTGGTGCGCGGTGACCCAAGTGAGCGTCGTTCATTTATGGACCAGTTACTTATACAAAGAAGTCCTCGTCTCGCAGGGGTTATTACGGATTACGAAAGAGCGCTAAAACAGCGTAACTCGCTTCTTAAAAGCCGAGCACCGATAGCCGCACTTGAACCATGGAATGAACACCTAGCAAATTTTGGTAGCGAAGTCGTTGCCGGTCGACTTATGCTCATCAAGGAAATAGAACCACTTTTTCAAAACGCCTATAAAAATCTTTCAGAGAAAAAGGAAGCATCTCTCGGTTATAAATCAAGCATCCCATCACCCTCAATCAATAAAGCGGAAAATAAAGAGAAAATACTGGCCGTTATCAATGAGTTAAATATTCAAGAACGAGAACGAGGTGTCTCTCTTGTGGGGCCACATCGGGACGATCTACTTTTAAATCTTGGCGATCATCCCGTGAAGGGCTACGCCAGCCACGGTGAATCATGGTCAATTGCACTTTCATTAAGACTGGCGAGTTATCAGTTGTTTATCAACGATGGCGATAAACCCATATTGATTTTAGACGATGTCTTCTCAGAATTAGATGAAGGACGACGAGAGAAATTGATGGCTATCTCAAGTACAGCCGAACAAACCTTTATAACTGTCGCAGTAGCAAGTGATTTACCCCCAGAAATCACAGGAACGCGATTTAAAGTAACATCTGGGAAAGTGGTCCAGATATGAAGCGAGATATAGCTAGAGAATTGTTCCGTAGTTACCGAAGTGGATTCCGCAAGAAAAAAGATTTACCACACGAGGAACGCACTGAGCTCGGCGATCCCCAAAAAATAAGCTCTATTTTGAATGAGATTGTTGAGGCGCGCGATTGGCGAAAAGGAATTGCAGAAGGAAACCTTTTTAGTGAATGGCGTTCTATCGTAGGAAATGAAATAGCGGATCACTCAACACCAATCACAATGTATGAAGGTCGATTAACAATTCAAACCACATCAACAGCATGGAGTACGCAATTACGGTTAATGGAAGGCGATTTACTTCGCACCATCCAAAAAAGCGCCCCAGGCGCGGTTGTTGAATCTCTTTCCATCGTGGGACCTCATGCTCCTTCATGGAAACGAGGCTTACGGACGATCCGTGGCGCCCAAGGCCCGCGCGACACTTTTGGTTAATACCGACCCTCACCCACGCGCTAAAAAAGCGTCTTATCCACCACCAGCGCCTTTTTTGGGCTAACCAATATCTGATTTACCACTAGGATTTGAGGGTACCCAAGCCAAAATCGGGGCGAGGTTTGTCTCTGGCGGGTTTTACCTAGTGCTTAACGAGGGGACTTTAGTGGCGGAGAAGAAGGTTTCGAAGGCGTATGACGCCAGCGCCATCACCGTCCTAGAAGGACTTGAAGCGGTCCGTAAACGCCCTGGAATGTATATCGGTTCCACTGGTGAACGCGGTCTCCATCATCTGGTCTACGAAATCGTCGATAACGCCGTTGATGAAGCTCTCGCTGGTTACTGCACCGAGATCAATGTGGTGCTTCAAGCAAATGGTGGTGTTCAAGTCACCGACAACGGCCGCGGAATTCCAGTCGACATTCATCCTATTGAAAAAAAACCTGCGCTCGAAGTTGTATTGACCGTTCTTCACGCCGGCGGAAAATTTGGTGACGGTGGCTATTCAGTTTCTGGTGGATTGCACGGTGTTGGTGTTTCAGTTGTTAACGCGCTAAGTCGCGACCTTACTGTTGTTGTCCAGCGCGACGGTTTCTTTTGGGAACAAAGTTACAAACTTGGCGTCCCAACATCTCCAGTCGAAAAAGGCGTCGCAACTTCATCAACCGGCACAGAAGTTACATTCTGGCCCTCCGAAGAAATATTTGAAACCACAGATTTCTCATTTGAGGTTCTCTCAACTCGTTTTAGAGAAATGGCATTTTTAAATAAAGGCCTAACCATCACTCTTCGCGACGAGCGCCCGAGCCATGTTGATGAAAAAGGCGAACCTCTCAATGTTAAATATTGCTACGAAGGCGGAATTGTTGACTTCGTGAAACACCTCAACACCACAAAAGGCGTCACCCACAAATCCATCATTTCATTCGACTCTGAAGATACGAAACACAAAATGTCGCTCGAAGTAGCAATGCAGTGGAATACTGGATTTTCCGAGTCGGTATATACCTTCGCTAACACCATTAATACCCAAGAAGGCGGAACCCATGAAGAAGGTTTCCGAACCGCACTTACATCACTAGTAAATAAATTTGCTGAAGAGTGGGGATATATCCGCCGCAAAGAAGATCGATTAACCGGAGATGACATCCGTGAAGGATTAACAGCAATCATCTCCATCAAAATCGCCGAACCACAATTTGAAGGTCAAACAAAAACAAAATTAGGAAACACAGAAGCGAAATCATTCACCCAAAAAGCTTTAAATGATGCGGTCGGAGAATGGTTCGAAAAAAATCCGACTGAAGGTAAAGAAATCGTCCGCAAAGCCATCGACGCTGCAACAGCGCGAATCGCAGCACGTAAAGCTCGCGATCTGTCACGCAGTCGTAAAGGTTTACTTGAAGGACGAGGAATGCCCGGAAAACTTGCGGATTGCCAATGGACCGAGCCGGAAAAATGCGAGCTTTACATTGTTGAAGGTGATTCCGCCGGTGGCTCCACAAAAGGTGGACGTGATTCTCGTTATCAAGCAGTTCTTCCAATCCGCGGCAAAATATTGAATGTTGAAAAAGCGCGGATCGATCGAGTCTTACAAAACAACGAAGTTCAAGCGCTGATTACTGCACTAGGCACAGGTATTCACGACGATTTCGATATCGCTAAGTTGCGCTATCACAAAGTAATTCTGATGGCCGATGCTGATGTTGACGGACAACACATCCGAACACTTCTATTAACCCTACTTTTCCGATTTATGCGTCCATTAATCGAACAAGGCTTTGTTTATCTAGCACAACCTCCGCTGTACAAAATCAAGTGGGGCGGAAAAGAACCAGTCCAATACGCATTCTCAGATAAAGAACGCGACGGGTTAATCCAGATAGGTTTAGAAGCAGGAAAGCGCCTTCCAAAAGAAGACGGAATCCAACGTTTTAAAGGTCTTGGTGAAATGCCTGCCAAGGAACTATGGGATACGACAATGGATCCCACACACCGAGTCTTAATTCGGGTAACACTTGATGATGCAGCCGCTGCAGATGATCTCTTCTCAGTTCTTATGGGAGAAGATGTAGAGCAGCGCCGTCAATTTATTCAAAGAAATGCTAAAGACGTTAGGTTCTTGGATATTTAACAATGGAAAATTTGGATAAAGAGAACATCGATAAAGTCGAGGCCGTTGATCTCCAAGTAGAGATGGCTCGTTCTTATCTTGATTACGCAATGTCAGTCATTGTTGGGCGCGCACTTCCTGATATCCGCGATGGTTTGAAGCCTGTCCATCGGCGAGTTCTTTATGCAATGTATGACGCCGGATATCGACCAGATAAGGGTTATTACAAATCCTCACGCATCGTCGGTGATGTCATGGGTAACTATCACCCCCATGGCGATGGCGCGATCTATGACACCTTGGTCCGTTTGGCACAACATTGGTCGCTTC
>CAZZMU010000067.1:0-4440 GCA_964655345.1 uncultured Clavibacter sp. | reverse complement strand
TGTTCTTGACAACAGAAGCTGTGATTGCAGATAAGCCAGAACCTAAGCCTGCAGTTCCTGCTGCTCCAGGCGGAGATATGGACTTCTAATAAAATCCCCTATTAACTAAGTAAACGCCCAGTATTCACTGGGCGTTTACTTTTCCAGTTCAGGCTTTACCTCACATGTCATCGTCCACAGTGGTAGAACCACATCTGCTTATCGACCGCGAATTAAGTTGGCTCGATTTCAATACTCGTGTTCTGGAATTGGCCGAAGACTCAAATCTTCCCTTGCTCGAGCGGGTTCGATTCTTATCGATATTCTCGTCAAACCTGGATGACTTCTTTATGATCCGAGTAGCCTCGGTTAAGCTCAAAATTGAATCCGGTGCCACTTATTCCAACGCCGCCGGGTTCTCACCACAGGCTCACCTAGAAGAGATTCTCAGGAAAGTTCACGAACTCATAAATAGACAAACGGATTGTTTCCACAATCAATTAGTTCCAGCACTAGCCGAAAACAATATTCACTTCGTTCATTGGGTTGACCTCACTGAAGTTGAGCGCGTTCACCTACGCGAAATATTCAATTCCCAGATATTCCCCGTTCTGACGCCTTTGGCTGTTGATCCTTCTCATCCATTTCCATATATCTCGGGCCTATCTCTGAGTTTGGCAGTAATTGTTAAGCATCCTGAGACATCAGAAGAATTCTTCGCACGAGTAAAAGTTCCTGATGTCCTACCACGATTCGTATCTACTAATCCAACTCAGAAAACAAGATTTATCGCTCTTGAAGAAATCATCTCCGCGCATCTGCAGGAACTTTTCCCCGGGATGATTATTGAGGACTATTACTCATTTCGACTCACTAGGAATGAAGACCTCGATATTGATGAAGATGAAATAGACAATATTCTTGAAACGATGGAGCAGGAATTACTTCGGCGCAAGTTCGGTCCACCCGTGAGATTAGAAGTTGATGTTGATATAAAAAGCGAACTTCTGAATCGATTGGTTTCCGAATTAGAGATAACCAATCGGGATGTTATTAAGTATCAGGGTCCGCTAGACCTTACGGGTCTGAACATAATTGCCGATATTGACCGCCCGAATCTGCGATTTATCCCTTATCGCTCGCAAATGCCCGTTGGGCTTCATGACTCGGAAGAGCTAGACGCAGACTCGTTCTTCCAGTTGATTCGCGAAAGAGAAATATTGCTACATCATCCATATGAGTCATTCACCTCTTCGGTCGTTCGCTTCATCGAGACGGCTGCTATAGATCCAAAAGTGCTTGCAATCAAACAGACGCTTTATAGAACTTCTGGAGATTCACCAATTATGGAAGCACTTATTGAAGCTGCTCAAGCTGGAAAACAGGTCCTAGCAGTAGTTGAGATTCGAGCACGTTTCGATGAATTAGCTAATGTGAAATGGGCTCGCAAATTAGAAGAGGCTGGAGTTCACGTTGTGTACGGTTTAATGGGACTGAAAACTCACGCGAAGCTATCACTCATCGTTAGAAACGATGGAGATGGTTTCAGACGATATTGCCACGTAGGAACCGGAAATTACAATCCAAAGACGGCGCGACTATACGAAGATATTGGAATCCTCAGTTCAGATCCAGTTTTATGTGATGATCTTTCGCGTCTTTTCAATCAACTTTCAGGATTTGTTAGTCATCTAGACTTTCAAAGATTAATCGTCGCACCTAAATCACTTCGAACGACCTTGCTAGAGAAAATAGAGCGAGAGATTTCGAATGCTAAGAATGGGAAAAATGCACGCATTCGACTTAAACTAAATTCTTTGCTCGATGAACACTTCGTCGCTGCTCTATATCGCGCTTCACGAGCGGGAGTAAAAGTTGATGTGGTGGTTCGCTCCATCTGTGCATTAAAACCAGATCTGCCAGAACTGTCAGAAAATATTCAGGTCAGATCGATTCTCGGGAGATTTCTTGAGCACTCGCGTATATATCAATTTCACAATGATGGAGAGCTTGAAACATGGATTGGAAGCGCAGACCTTATGAATCGAAATCTAGATCGACGAATTGAAACTTTAATTAGGGTGGAAGACGTTTCTCACAAGGAGCGCATTAATCAGCTGCTAGAACTTTACAACTCGGAAGATATAAAGCGTTGGCAGATGAGCTCTAATGGTGAATGGATATTTATCGGTTCGCTTGATAACGGAGAATTTCTAATCGATATTCAAGAGAAATTGATGGAGGTTTCGCGTGTCAGACGTTAATCAAATTACTGCAGCTGGAGCAGTTGTATGGCGCAGAAATGCGAATGATGAGGTAGAGATAGCGCTGATCCATCGAAAGAAATACGACGATTGGTCGATTCCAAAGGGCAAAATTGAAGGAGAAGAGTCACTTATTGCTTGCGCATACCGCGAAACAATGGAGGAAACCGGATTCGAAGTGCGTTTTGGACCAATCATTGGGTCAATTTCTTATTCGGTTGGCAATGTGCCTAAGACTGTGACTTATTGGTCTGCAAAATTCTTATCTGAGCGAGGCTCTCCTAATCCTGGAGAAGTTGATCAAGTCCGCTGGATGACAATTTCTGAAGCTCAGACTTTTTTAGTGCGCGATTTAGATAAGAAAGTCATCGAAGATTTTCTTGAAATTGATCTAGACACCAAGCCCTTGATTCTGCTTCGTCATGCCAAAGCGATTGAGCGAAGTGACTGGGCGGGAGAAGATACAGATCGTCCCTTGAGTTCTCTCGGTGAGCGTCAATCACGACGTCTGCTATCTAACCTTCAACCATATGCCATTGAAGAGATGCACTCATCAAGTGCTGTACGTTGTTACGAAACTATCACTCCAATGGCTCGTTCAATGAAGATTGACTTCTTTTTCACAGACAGTCTCTCCGAAGAAGTGTTTACCAGAGATAAAGAGCGACCCATCAAATACATTCATCGACTCTTGGTAAATGATTACCCGGTGCTTGCATGCAGCCATAACCCTATTCTTCCTGAAGTCATTTCTAGTTTTGTAAACAAGTTTGGAATCGAAGTTACTGATATCAAGCTTGAACCGGGTGATGCTTGGGTGGCTCATCACATTGATCGAGAAGTTGTGAGCGTGGAGTATCTGCCTGCACCTAAAGTCTAAGACTCCATCCAATCAAGCCATTTCAAAATAATTCCTTCGCGTAGCGCCCATGGACAGATTTCTAACTCATCAATATCTAAGCTGCGCATAACACTCTCGGCCACGAAAGCGCCTGCGGTAATTTGTTTCGCTCTAGTAACGGAGACCCCTGGAAGTTCAGACCTTTGCTCTTGAGTCATATCAGCAAGCTTTGGTGTGATCTTGCGGAGAGAATCAATCCTCAATTTCTTTCCGTTTCCGTCAATCCAATCACCGCACAAGCGCGCAAGAGTGCGTAGCGTTTTGCTAGTAGCTATTGCTCGGTCTGTTTCTTGATGCGTCAATAGAGTTGGAAGTATTTCTGCCAAATTCGCTTCAATATGATCACGAAGATTTCGGATGGACTTTTTAGAGAAAGGATCACCATCTAAATGATCTTTTGTCAGTCGCGAAGCACCTAGCGGGAGAGACACGGCAACATCTGGAACTTCGTTAACGCCAACAGCTAGCTCTAAGGAACCACCACCAATATCAACCATAAGCAATCGACCACTAGACCATCCATACCAGCGACGAGCGGCAAGAAAAGTGATTTTTGCTTCATCTTCTCCACTAAGCACTTGAAGATCAATCTGAAAGTCCTCGTTAATTTTGGCAATTATGTCTGGGCCATTCTTTGCTTCTCGCAGCGCCGATGTAGCAAAAGGTAATAATTCCTCCGTTTCAACCTTTTTGGCTTCATTTAGCGATCGCCGTATCGCCTCTCGTAATAGTCGTGTTCCTTCAGCTGATAGAAATCCATCAGCAGAGATATATTCGGCAAGTCGAACTTCCTCTTTATAGTTGACGGTTGGGTTGGGTCGCGCACCAGGAGCGGCATCTACAACTTGGAGATGAACGGTATTTGATCCGACATCCAAAACTCCTAAGCGCATCGCCCTACTCTAATGCGGTAATACTCTCATTCACGCTCTGTTAACTCTCAATTCTTCGAGAATAAACGGTTTCTTATCGAATTCTTTGCACCAGGTTCACCGTCGGTTCGCCGTTCCATTCCCAAGCGCGTGAAGGATGCGGGCACCGTAGCAGAGCTAAGAGCTCTGACAACAAAGGGGAACGATGAACAAAAAAATTCTAGGGACAGCCAGCGCATTTGCTTTGGCTCTCTCTTTCACTACAACAACCGCATTCGCGGCAAACAACACACCTATATACATGCTCTCGTCACATAGCGAAGTCCAGCTTAAAGTTCTGGCCACCGCTGGGGACAAGATTGGCGGGAATTTAATCAAAGGAATTCCAGATGGAATGGGAGCACACAAAACTTCAACGGGTGCT
>CAZZMU010000066.1:3049-4515 GCA_964655345.1 uncultured Clavibacter sp. | reverse complement strand
ATCAACTAGTTTTACTTAACATAATGTAGATTATCGGCTTAATCTCCATCGGGAAAAAGCCATCGCGAGCCCCAAACTCACCACCCAGAACCAGGAGTTCAACTTCTGAGCTGGAGTCTCCTTGGAAGGCTCTTGTAGTCGCACTTTCATCGTTAGCGAATCAGCGGCGAACTGTGGTGCGCGAGCCACAACCTTTCCACGTGAATCTACATGAGCTGTGAAACCCGTGGTGCTCACGACGACATAATCGCGACCAGATTCTGCGGCACGGGACCTTGTTATTTGTAGTTGTTGAGCTGCCTCATTACTTCGTCCAAAAGTTGCGTTGTTGGTCTGGGCAACGAGAAATGATGTCCCCGCGGTTGCGATCTTTACCTGATCGTCGTCGAGAACTTCAAAACAAATCAGAGCCTGAAAAGGAATGTCGTTAATTGAATGTTTTATCCAACCTGCACCAGGAATAAAATCACGTACTTGTTTCGCATAAGGTGAAATTGCCTCAGCAACCTGCCGTAATGGCATAAATTCTCCAAATGGCGCAAGGTCTTGCTTCACATAACGACTCTGCACCTCACCGTCAGCACCAAACAAGAGACTTGAATTGACGGGACCCTGCGCAACCTGTTCGACGGCCCCAACCAATAATGGTTTCTTCAGACCTTTGACTAGATTGGTTATCAAGAAATTAGCGCGCTGGTTCTTGAGTGGATCGACATCGGCAGCGTTCTCGGGCCAAATATAAAGCTCAGTTCCTGGTACGAATTGTGTTGCTTCAATATGTCTTTCTAAGACACGAACTGCACGTTCATTGAAATCTAGTCCAAGTTGATCAACCCCACCTTGAATGGCCGTGATTTGAATGCTTTTATCTGAATTCTGATTCATGTGATAATTGTTGAGACCAAAAAGCGAAAGAAAAAGAATTAGAGCTACAAATATTGATTTTCGATTTGCAACAATGAAGAACCCACACAATGAAACAAGAAGTGAAATTCCGGCGATACCAATGAATGGATATAGCCAAGCAAGTGAATCAACTTGGGTGAAACCAAGTCGACCCCAACCAAAGCCACCAAAAGGGAACTTCATTCTCAATATTTCAACCACAGTGAAGAGAGCGGCAAACAACAGCGCACTCTCCCACCTACGTTGCAACCGCAATAGGCCGATAAGCGAGAAGAGAGCGCTCTCCCCTATCGCTAAAACCAGCCACGGAGTCGAACCAACATAAACCGAACTCCAGTGCAGCAGAGGAAGAAAGAAGCTGAGGCCGGAAATGAAAGATATTAGAAATCTGTCTCGCAAATCCTTATTGATGAGGGCTCGAAACAGAAGTGCGATACCAATGAAAGGTGCAACAAAGTTCTCGGTAGGTGCAAAGCCGGCCCATAACAGAACTCCAGAGAGTCCGGCCAAGAAGATATTTACCATCGCAGGGCTGACATCAAGCGATCTACGCTGGCACC
>CAZZMU010000066.1:0-2949 GCA_964655345.1 uncultured Clavibacter sp. | reverse complement strand
GCCAAGAAGATATTTACCATCGCAGGGCTGACATCAAGCGATCTACGCTGGCACCTAATCCGTAATCCTGTTTCATACTCTCTAGATATTTTCGATCATGAGGTTCCTTTGGAATCTTCTTCTCCACGTTTGGCAAATGAATATCTATCGCGCAAGACACTAATTTCTCGGCAATCTGCGCGTAATCGATATCAGCAAGAATTTTCTTTCTGTGAGTCGGATGAAGCCGATCATCATCAGAGTCATAAGCTGCCTGAATAACGGCATCCATTGAATCGAATACTTGCGCGATTGCCGCTGCGCCTTTTTCTCCGATTCCTTTGATGCCAGGCAAACCATCGGAAGCATCACCTCGAATCATGGCAAAGAGCCCGTAACGTTCTCCCGGAATTCCGTACTTAGTAGAAATCCATGTGAGATCAACTAAATCATGATTGCTTATTCCTTTAGCTAAATATGCGACGGCGACATCTCGTTTGTCATCCACTAACTGAAATAGATCTCTATCGCCAGTAACTACTCGAATCGGACCTTTTTCAGTTTTAGTGAATGTGGCAATAACATCATCGGCCTCGTAATCATCAACGCCCACAAGTGGAATACCTGTGGCCTCGAAGAAATCCAAGATCAGCGGAATTTGAGGCGTAAGCAAATCTGGCTCCAATTCCTCCTCCCCTGCGTCATCAACTCGATTCGCTTTGTATTCAGGAAAAAGCTCTACCCTCCAACTCGGTCTCCAGTCTCCATCGAGGCAGAGCACCATGCGATCAGGTTTATAGTGATGAACTAATCGAGCAGTCATGTCGATAAAACCCTTGACTGCGTTGATTGGTTCACCGTCCGGCGACAATAAAGTGTCTGGCATACCGTAATAAGCTCGATACCACAAAGATGCGCTGTCGATCAGAAGTAATGTCATGCGATCACCGCCGCGTAAGCGATAACTCCGCGGTCGATACGTTTAATTGCATCTCGCACTACGGAATGCATTTCTGGTTTTGCATCAAGTAGCTGACCCAATAAATCAATAATCTGCCGGATACACCGAACGAAATCTCCCACTGTTATCTCAGTTTCCCGAAGGATTGTTTGTAGTCCGTAACCATTTGCCCACCGATAGGCGCTCCAAGCCAGATCAAAGTTTGGTTCACGCTGAGGTGTAATGCCATGTGATTCCTCCAAAATAACTATACGACTCCAAATGCGAGCAACCTCGGGGACAATTACTTCAATAGATTTTGGTAATCGTGGTGATCGACTTCGCTCCCCACGGCCCTCGTAAATAAGAGATGACAAGACTCCCACGAGTTCAGAGGCGCCAACATCCTTAAGGGCGCTGGAATTAACCAATTCGGCGAGTAGTAAGTCACTCTCGGCATAAAGCTTGGTAAGAAGTTCTCCTTGCGGTGTTAGTGAATCGCTCCGTAAGTAATTGAGTTCACTTAACACCTCACTTACTCGATCAAACGTGCGAGGAATAACGTTAGTTCGACTTTCCATACGATTGGTCAATCCCTTAGATTCGCGCTCCAATCGCGCTGCCTTTTCGAAATTTCGCGCATGGCTCTCGCGTTCTGGACATTGATGACAGACATGATTTTTGAGGGAGCGACGGTGACTCGAGATCTCATCTTCGATAGCAGCATGGTTCTTTTTCCGGCTTCCACTAATGCGTCGAGCGCTGTAAGCCGCTTCCAGTTCCTTGATTGCGAAGCGATGTTCCATATATTCGTTCATATCTCCAAGATGACATGCGGCTTCACCGCGAAGTGAATGAATAGCGTGATTGTTCTTCTCGATTTGTCGCGCTAAACCAACAACTGCCTTATCAGCTTGGAATTGAGCGAATGATGAACTCAAGGATTTGCGTGCACGCTCACGACCAAATCGATCTATCAGATTCGCTGTCATGTTGTATGTCGGCGAAAATGAGGATTTTAAGGGATATGTTCGGGTGCTTGCTAAGCCGGCAGCCATAGAGCTATCAATTTGTTCACTCCACATGACAACTGCATTACCCTCGATATCGATTCCCCGACGACCTGCTCTTCCCGTTAATTGGGTGTATTCACCTGGTGAAATCGGGGCATGGCTTTCCCCATTCCACTTGATTAACTTCTCCAAAAATACTGTCCTTGCGGGCATATTAATTCCAAGCGCCAATGTTTCGGTCGCAAATACGACTTTGAGTAATCCGCGTTGAAAGAGTTCTTCGATGGTTTCTTTGAACATAGGAAGTAAACCAGCATGATGCGATGCAATTCCACGCTCGAGCGCTTGACACCATTCATAGAACCCTAGAACTCCAAAATCCTCCGTGCTGAGTTCACTAGTTCGCCGCGCGATAATGGAGCGAATGACTTCTTTCTCGTCGGAATTTGTGAGCGAAACGCCATCACGAATGCATTGTGTAACTGCTGCGTCACATCCGGCGCGAGAAAAAATGAAAAAAATTGCTGGCAGAAACTCGCGTTCGTGGAGCTTTTGGACAATCTCCGGACGCGAGAGAGATTTAATAACCGAATAACTTCGCTGCTGCCAACCACGGTTGCTGCCACGCCCATCTCCCCCAGGAATTCGACGCGCAGAGTTTCGTTCAAGCCTTACGAGTTCCGGATTGACTCGACCATCATCGACAAAGAGATCAAGCAAGCGGTTTCCAATCATGATATGTTGGTAAAGCGGCACCGGACGGATTTCGCTCAACACTACTTCAGTTTCGCCTCGTACCGTTTTGAGCCATTCCCCGAATTCCTCCGCGTTAGAGACGGTTGCAGATAGAGAAACCACCTGAATTCGTTCTGGTAGATGAATCAATATCTCTTCCCAAACAGCGCCTCGAAACTTATCGGCTAAATAGTGAACCTCATCCATCACTACATATCCCAACTCAGAGATTGAA
Source organism: uncultured Clavibacter sp. (assembly GCA_964655345.1). Lineage (GTDB taxonomy): Bacteria > Actinomycetota > Actinomycetes > Nanopelagicales > Nanopelagicaceae > MAG-120802. The sequence continues at coordinate 47 of CAZZMU010000066.1, read as the reverse complement.
TCTGAATCAGAATAGATCATGTTCCTCAACACTTCTGTCGTCATAAC
>CAZZMU010000065.1:0-4527 GCA_964655345.1 uncultured Clavibacter sp. | reverse complement strand
TGAAGAGCGCGTTGGTGCGAGCATGAGATTACGAGCGCCGCTTCCTGGTTGGACCGCAAAAGCTGATGTCGTTGTTATTGGTTCTGGAGTTGCTGGACTCACTACTGCGCTCCAAATCCGCGCACATAATCTCTCAGTCCTATTGGTCACGAAATCATTTATTGACGCTGGTTCTACTAAGTGGGCACAAGGTGGAATTGCTGCAGCGCTAGGCCCAGGTGATTCACCGGATCAACATGAAAAAGATACTTTGGTTGCTGGCGCCGGTTTGTGTGATCTTCCAGCAGTAAAAGTTCTGGTGAGTGAAGGTCCAGAAGCAGTTCGTAAATTGATCGCTCGCGGGGCTGTCTTTGATAAATCTGAGACTGGCGAAATTGCTTTAACTCGTGAAGGTGGACATCTACGAAATCGAATTCTTCATGCAGGTGGCGATGCAACAGGCGCTGAAGTTTCTCGTGCGCTCTTGGCCGCGGTATCCAATGACCCAGGTATTGAAGTCATCGAACATGCTCTGGTGCTTGATGCGCTTAAAACAAAAGCGGGACGAGTATGTGGTGTAACAATTCACGTGATTGGTGAAGGAACTCGTGATGGAGTGGGACAAGTTCTTGCTCGCGCCGTAGTTCTGGCTACGGGCGGTCTTGGTCAGGTTTATTCCCAAACCACAAATCCATCGGTTTCTACTGGCGATGGTGTAGCACTTGCATTAAGAGCCGGAGCTGATGTTGCAGATGTTGAGTTCATCCAATTCCATCCCACCGTTTTGTATATGGGTGAGGGATCGCGGGGACAACAACCACTTATTTCAGAAGCAGTACGCGGAGAAGGCGCTTTCTTAGTAAACGATCGCGGTGAACGTTTTATGCGTGGCGTGCATCCATTAGCGGATCTGGCTCCGCGCGATATTGTCGCGAAAGAAATTTCACGACAGATGCAACTAACGGGTTCTCATCACGTTTGGCTTGATGCACGAACCATTAAAGATTTTTCTGAACGTTTTCCAAATATTTTCGCGTCATGTAAAGAGATTGGTATTGATCCAGCTACTGATTTGATTCCCGTCGCACCTGCATCGCACTACGCCTCGGGTGGAGTACGTACCGATTTAAATGGGCATTCATCAGTCCCAGGGCTCTATGCTGTGGGCGAGACAGCATGCACCGGAGCGCATGGAGCAAATCGCTTGGCTTCTAATTCACTTCTCGAAGGTCTGGTATTTGGAGCGCGGATTGCAGAAGATATTGCAGCGAACCTACCCGAATTTGAAGAAGCTGCAGCGCAAGATGCTTTTGATTTCCTTCTTTCTCCATCAATCCGCGGTGAATTACAAAGAGCGATGTCCAAAGGCGCATCAGTCGTGCGTTCTGAAAAATCATTACGAGAAACACTTCAGACTTTAGAGAAACTCAAGAGCGCATCAACAATTTACGCAAATCTCGATGCGTGGGAAACCACCAACCTTTATCTGCTTGCCACAGCCATCGTTCGTTCCGCTCTCGAACGTACAGAATCGCGTGGCTCGCATTGGCGGGAAGATTACTCAGAAACTTCAGGCGCATGGACCAAACGAATTCATCAAAGTCTTTCCAATACTGGAGATTGGCGTTCGTCGACTGAGGAGGTATTCAATGATCTCTCCGTCGCTCGGTAAAAGAATCGAAGGTGCGGGTCTTGATATCGCTCTGGTCGAACAACGCGTTGCCCAAGCACTTGCCGAAGACGCACATGGTGGTGATCTCACAAGCAAAGCGACGATTGACGCAAATCTTGTGAGTCGCGCATCTTTCAACGCCCGCAAAAGCGGAACGATTGCTGGGACGATTATTGCAGCTGCGGTATTAGAAGAGTGCGGCCTAACACATTATGAAATTAAAGTAAGTGATGGATCGGCCGTGGAAGCTGGCACAACGCTGATCACCGTTGAAGGAAATACTCAAGCGATACTTTTAGCAGAACGTACTGCGCTTAATTTTCTCTCTCATCTTTCAGGTATCTCCACTCTAACGTCAGCTTGGGTAAGAGAAGTATCTGGAACTGAAACCAAAATCAGAGATACTCGAAAAACTACTCCTGGGCTCCGTGAACTTGAAAAATATGCAGTTCGCATGGGTGGCGGCATCAATCATCGGATGACGTTAAGTCATGGCGCGCTCATCAAAGATAACCACATAGCTGCGGCCGGTTCAGTCACTGAAGCAATATCGCGGGTGAAGAAAGAATTCCCTGGCGTAGAAATTGAAGTGGAAGTCGATAACTTGGAGCAACTTAAAGAAGCTCTTCACGTTGGTGTAGATATTGTCTTGCTCGACAACATGAGCATTGAAGAGACAAAAGCCGCTGTGGAATTAACAAAGAATTCGCCAACGGAATTGGAATCATCTGGTGGTTTGAAAATCGAAAACGCTCGCGCATACGCCTCAACGGGCGTTGATTACTTAGCTGTTGGCGCATTGACCCACTCTGCGCCAGTACTTGATATTGGATTGGATTTTTAATGTTACTTACAATCGATATTGGAAACACAAATACCGTTCTTGGAATCTTTGATGGTGAAGAGATGGTCGATTCGTGGCGGGTAAAGACGGACGCTCGCGACACAGCAGATGAATTGTGGTTGCAATATCGATCCCTGATTACGGGATATACCGTTTCAGGATTATCTGTGTGTTCTACTGTTCCATCAGTTTTACGCGAAGCACGAAGCATGATCACTCGATACTTTCAGGATATTCGGACCACGATTATCGAACCAGGTGTAAAAACTGGAGTGCCGCTTCTTGTTGATAATCCGAAAGAAATCGGCGCAGATCGCATCGTTAATACCCTTGCTGCCCATACTCTCTATAACGAAGGCGCTTGTATCGTTGTAGATTTCGGAACATCGACCAATCTTGATGTTGTCTCACCCAAAGGTGAATTCCTAGGTGGCGCACTAGCTCCCGGAATTGAAATTTCTGTCGAAGCTCTTGCTTCTCGCGCCGCACAATTGCGCAAAGTCGAGTTAGTGAAACCAAAATCGGTCATCGGGAAGAACACTGTAGAAGCGCTGCAATCAGGCACTATCTATGGTTTTGCGGGCCAAGTTGATGGTTTGGTTAATCGCATTAGCGATGAATTGGACGCGCTCTATCCAGATAACCAGAAAATTTCTGTGATTGCCACTGGCGGATTAGCGCCACTCGTTCTTGGAATTTCCGAGACGATTGATTATCACGAACCAGATCTCACACTTATCGGCCTACGTCTTGTACACGAGCGGAATGGATAGACTGCCGTCACTATGGCGGAAAATGACCTACCCGAACAATTACGGATTCGTCGCGAGAAACGCGAATCACTTCTTGGTCGTGGCCTAGCTCCATACCCCGTCAGCGTTCCTCGGACTTCGACGTTAAAGGAAATCCGCGCTCGGTTTAAAGATTTAGAGATTGATAAGTCATCAGGCATTGTCGAAAGCGTTACTGGTCGCATCATCTTTAAGCGCGATACTGGAAAGTTATGTTTCGCAACGTTACGTGAAGGCGACGGCACAGAATTACAAGCGATGTTCTCGCTCGATAAAGTCGGGGAAGCGCTTCTAGAAAATTGGAAATCCGATATTGATCTGGGAGATATTGTCAGCGTTACCGGAGAAATCATTACCTCCAAGCGTGGAGAACTTTCAATTCTTGCTAATACCTACAATCTTGCTTCAAAAGCGCTTCGACCACTTCCTAACGAACATAATCCACTGAGTGAAGAAACGCGAGTTCGCCAACGTTATGTTGATCTGATTGTTCGACCCGAAGCGCGCGATACCGCGCGAATCCGTCCAAAAGTTTTGAAGTCACTCCGCGACACATTTGATAAGCAAGATTTCATCGAAGTCGAGACTCCGATGCTCCAAGTCATGCATGGTGGCGCAGCCGCACGACCTTTCAAGACATTCAGCAACGCTTACGACATTGATCTTTTCTTGCGTATTGCGCCCGAACTTTTCCTCAAGAGATGTGTAGTTGGTGGCTTGGAAAAAGTATTTGAAATCAATCGCAATTTCCGTAATGAAGGCGCTGATTCCAGCCACTCTCCAGAATTTGCGATGCTCGAGATGTATTGGGCATATGCCGACTGGCGTGACATGAAAGCGCTCACCCAAGAACTCATCCAGAACGCTGCAATGGCGGTCGCGGGTTCACATAAAGTCACTCATCACGATGGTCGCGTCAGTGATCTCGGTGGACAGTGGCGCGAAATTAACTTTTACGATGCAATCACAGAAAAAGTAGGAGAGAACGTCACTCCGCAATCTTCCTTCGATGACTTAAAGAAAATTGCCCACAACATTGGTCTAAAGATCGATCCGAAATGGATCCATGGCAAGCTCGCAGAAGAGATTTTCGAACATGTCTATAAAGAACATCTCCACGCCCCAACCTTTGTCATGGGTTATCCCGTTGATACCTCACCACTTGTCCGTGAGCATCGCGATACGCCTGGAATTGTTGAGAAATGGGATCTCTATGTCGATGGTTTCGAATTAGCAACCGG
>CAZZMU010000064.1:2822-4629 GCA_964655345.1 uncultured Clavibacter sp. | reverse complement strand
GACTACGGATCAGAAGGTTTGGGGTTCGAATCCCTACGGGCGCGCTTCACATTTAAGCCACGAGCAATAATCCAGGTTCTTCAAGCGTTCTAGCGCCTGGATTTTCTGGCTAACACCTCTTCTATTTCCGTCAATAATCTGTTTTTATTCGGGAAATTGGTTTGGTTTAGCCATCTGACGAAAGGAATCGTTGTGGGCAAGCGCGTCTTCGTAAATTACTATTTTGAAATTAAGTATGGCCAGGGTACTAAGGCAAATAAATATCTTGAAGAGATTAAGTCCGAGGCCTTGAAGCTAGGAATCGCCGATGTTCACTTAGGTCTTGTTGAAATCGGCACCAATTCACTCTCCACTTATGTCTCATTAATCTTTGAAAGCGCAGATGCATTTGGTCGCCAATGGGGCGGAGGTTCTGAATATGAAGAAAAAAGTGCAGGATGGAAAGCGCTTTTCAAGAAGCTTAATGAGGAACCAACTCAGATTTTCGAGCGTAAAGGTTCGGATCTAATCTACGAGATATAAAACTCATATCGTTCTTGAAACTATCTCTTACTTGATCCGTTCTTTGCAAATATCAGGATAAGAAGCAGCGCGATGCTTACTATCACGAGTTCCACCTACATGTCCTCCTCATCAATGCGCTTTGGGTTATTGAAGTCCTCTAACCTTCTAAAGGATTGGCCATTTATTCCAGAAGCTCCACGGAAGAAGAATTTCATTCTGCGGTATTGATTATCGTTTGGATCAATTCTTTCGGTGGAGCCGGGTTTTGCTTTGTAAGTCAAAGCCCTCCAAAACCATTTAAATAGATTAGCCGCCACAGGGTGGAGTTTAGAACACTCGTCTCTCTAGAGATGTAGAGTGCCTTAACTTCAGAGGAGAAACTATGGCCGCTTCATCACCGCTTCAAATTCCCGCCGAAAGACTTAACGGATTGCGCCGTTATAACCTTATTGCCGGTCTGTTTCATTTAGTTCAAGCGGCTGGAATTATTGCTCTCGCTAATAGTTTTGCACTCCCAGTCTCTGTTTCGTATCTCCAAGATGCTCCAATCCCTGGTGCGAGATTTGAGGATGTAGCCCTCTTTGATTTTCCAATCGCAATCGGTGTTGCTCTTTTCTCTTTATTGAGCGCTTTTGCGCATTTCTGGATTGTAGGTCCAGGATTTAAGAGTTACACAAATGATTTGAGTAATATGCGAAATATCGCACGCTGGGTGGAATATTCCATCTCCTCAACAATCATGATTGTTTTGATAACTCTCATCAATGGAATTTGGAATTTACTCGCAATTCTCGCGATTGCTGGCTGCAATATTTCGATGATTCTCTTTGGCTGGCTGCAAGAAAAATACGAAGAACCTGGAAAGGGTGGCTTGTTACCGTTCTGGTTCGGATGTATTGCGGGGATTGTTCCGTGGATTGCTATGTTCTGGATGCTTTTCTCACCAAAGAGCAGCACCGAACCTCCTGGATTTGTCTACGGCATTGTCTTCTCGCTCTTTATATTCTTCAATTCGTTTGCTCTCGTACAATGGGTTCAATATAAGAAAATAGGAAAGTTCGCAGATTATTTAGTGGGAGAGCGTGCTTACATCACTCTTTCATTCATTGCTAAATCTGCTCTTGCCTGGCAGATCTTTGCTGGAGTCTTAGCAACAAGTTCTATGTGAGGTTTTTCTGCATTGAGATAGTGGTAGGTGAGCGCTGAGTGAAACATCACTCAATCTTGAGTGAAACAGAAGCAGCATCTACTCCCCATTTGCCTTCTATAAGTGAGAGTAAATATTCCATCGAGTATGAACTGC
>CAZZMU010000064.1:0-2722 GCA_964655345.1 uncultured Clavibacter sp. | reverse complement strand
ATGAGGATACAAGGTAGTCTTGCCTTATGGAATTGAAGAACCGAGTATCTGCGTGGACTTTATTAGTCGGAGCCATCTCAGGCTTTCTCGCTTCGTTTATATTGACATACGACAAATTTAAAGTTCTCAAGGATTCGGGCTACACCCCTTCTTGTAATATTAATTCGACTCTTAACTGCAAGAGCGTCATGCTTTCGAAGCAAGCAGAAGTATTTGGCTTTCCGAATTCGCTCATCGGTGTAGCAACATTCGCGATGATGCTGGTAATTGCAGTCGCGTTATTTTTTGGGATTCGCTTTCCTAAACTTTTCTGGCAGTTGGTTTTAGGTGGAACTACGTTGGCGGTAATTTTCTGTCACTGGTTGGCTTTCCAAACTACTTTTATTATCGGCGCGCTCTGTCCGTATTGCATGGTGGCTTGGTTTGCCACTTTATTGGTGCTGTCTGTGGCTTTCCGAGAGCTCATCGAGTTTAAGCGTGATTCATTGATTGAGGAATCCGCACAAGACGCTGTTACAACAATTCAAAATTGGATGGTGCCGTTCCATTTTTTGTGGGCCGCGTTGTTGATTGGAGCAGCATTCCTCGGAGTGTGAAGCAAGCGTGATGGCAGAAAAGTCCAAAGTCCTTATAAGTGGATTTAAGCCTTTTGGCGGTGCGACCCTTAACCCATCGGAGCTGCTTGTAAACGTTCTAGAACGAGATCAGATTTCAGGTGTTGAACTCTTCACAGTTGTGCTGCCGGTCGAATTCGATCGTTCTGCAGAAATTCTTCTAGAAAAAGTGAAGCAAATTCAGCCCGATATTGTGATTGCTTTTGGACAGGCGGAAGGAAGAACGGCAATTAATCCTGAAAAGATCGCAATCAATCTTGACGATGCTCGCATTCCCGATAACTCTGGGGACGAAAGAAAAAAGGTAGTGATCGATAAGAATGGTTCAGATAGTTACGTTACGACTTTGCCTATTGAAAATATGGTTGATGCAATGAAGCGCGCAGGTTATCCCGCAGAAATCTCACTTTCCGCAGGAACTTTCGTGTGTAATCACATCTTTTATAAGCTGCAGAAAATTTTAATTGGTAGCAATATTCGCTCTGGATTTGTTCATCTTCCACTGGTCACAGAACAGAGCTCGGAGTTTCCGGGAAAGTTCACTATGCAACTAAGTGAGATGGTAAGCGCGACTCGAGTAGCAATTATCGCCGCGGCGAATCAATTACTGAATCCCTGATTAGCGCGGTCAAGATCGGCTTGAAAATCAACCTCGACTGCAAAAAGGTCTGAGATATCCACGGGTTCGATTTCAATTCCTGTTTTTTCAATTGCTAACTCAAGTCCTCTTTCGAAGTAATCATTATCAGCGCACTCTTCAAGATACTTAATCGCAGCAGATTTATGGTGGCGGGAGATAAAGTTAATGCCAACTGCTTCACCAAGTGCATTCTTTACCTGTTTTGAAAGCGCATTGATATTGCCTCGTGCATCTACGGTGTATTTCACCTCTTCTTCGGCAGTTGCGGATGTGTTTACGCAGACGAAGGACTTCTCTTGACGTATCCGATCAGCAACTCTTTCCAGAACTCGCGCATCAAACACGACATCACCGTTTAACCACAACACGCCACTTTCATGTGAAGCGCGAAGGGCTTTAAGCAAACTTTTTGAAGTATTGGTCTGGTCATAAATCTCGTTGTAGACAAAAGTAGCGTTGGGGTGAGCTTCCATAATCATTTCCATCTTGAAACCAACTACGATTGTGGTTCGCGCTTCATCACCAAAGACTTGAGCGACATTCTCAAGTTGTTGCTGCATGATTGAGCGGCCATCTGCGAGTGGAGTGAGTGGTTTGGGCCACGGTTTTCCAAGACGGGTGCCCATTCCAGCTGCAAGAATCACAACTTGTAGGGCCATAGATTTATACTACAGGAAATGAATCAATCTCTTACTTCTTTAGTTGTCACTTCGTCCACTACAATTGAAGAAATTCTCACCTCTTTCGTAGATTCACAGAATGACTTACTTCTTATTGATGAAAATTCAATTGTTGCAGAACCCCATAAAGAATTGCTTACTGATTATCCACGCAGCACATCAGCAGCTCTCGTAGCAAACGAAAACAATGGCGACACCTTGATGCGTCAAAACCGAATTGCAAGCGCTAGTTCTGCATCACACAAAATTACTATCGGGAATCGACGATTTCTTGGTTTGCTGCGACTTTCTCAAAAGCAACGTGACCCGATCATCGCAGCTCTTGAGAATGCGTCAGCAAAGAAACTTAAAGGAAATGCCGTTGATCTTGTACTAGTTGCACTAGTTCGAGCAACTATTCAGGTGGATTCAGCTGACGTTTGGGGAGCTCCATGCATCCGAAGCAATGAAGAATCGGAACGCAAACGCGTTTCTGATGAAATCAAAAAAATTAATGTTGGGCGACTTCGATTAAGCATGGCAAATCGCGCTAACGATGGCTTTTTCTCGGTCTTTTTCCTGCGAAAGTTATCCAAAATCCTCACCTGGCTCGCGGTCAGGGTTGGCGCAACTCCCAATCAAGTAACTCTCATTTCGTTTGCAATCGGACTTTATTCTGCTTTTTGTTTTGCCCAAGGAACTTTCTGGCAAAACTTCTTGGGTGCAATTCTTTTACAAGTCAGCATCATCATAGATTGTGTTGATGGAGAGCTAGCTCGATATACGCGTAAGTTTTCACAATTAGGGGC
>CAZZMU010000063.1:0-4762 GCA_964655345.1 uncultured Clavibacter sp. | reverse complement strand
ACCAAGAACATGAAGTGTGTCTTCATCGACTGATTGAGTAGCCGTCACCATCTCGCCAAGATGGAAAAGTACGGAGACTAAAGCTGCGGGATCTGCACCGATTTTTTCGGCAAAATCAGCAAGCGATGCTCCTCGGCGAAGACGGATCGGAGTATTGCCATCACCGCGAGGAACAACTGCGCCACCCAATGTTGGTGCCTGCATATTGTCGATCTCTTCACGGCGAGTTTTCTTACTCTTGTAATTCTTTTTCTTCCCTGCATTTTTTCCGAATGCGCCACCAGCGCCGGGACGTGCGCCAGGTCTTCCCGGTGTAAATCCACCGCCACCTGGTTTTCCACCTGTGCCTGGACGTTGTGGTCCACCTTGTGTGCGATAAGGAGATTGTGACGATGGCGCGCCACCAAATTTTCCACCTGTGCCTGGACGTTGTGCTCCATCAGGACGCGGTGGACGTGCAGCAAAACCTGGACGAACAGAACCTGGACGTGGTCCTGCCATATTTCCACCACGTGGTCCTCCTGGACGTTGTGGTCCACCTGTTCCTCCAGATGAATTACCGACGGGACGTGGTGGTCGTGGACCACCCGATGTTCCAAATGGATTATTTCCCGGACGACTTGAAGTTGGACGCGCTTGCGGTGGACGAGGTGCGTTTGGTGTACCAAAAGGATTATTACCCGGACGTGGCGCGCCAGGTCTTGCTTGAGATTGGCTCGCTTGTGGCGGACGTGGAGGTATCGGATTAGGAACTGAAGGAATATTTGTTGGCGCTGCGGGTGTGTTTATTTCTGCGGCATCGACGGAAGGAGTCTCAACAACATCGGGTGCAGCAGTTTTCTTTGCAGCGGCTTTCTTTGCGGGAGCCTTCTTTGCAGGCTTCTCTTGCTCAGCAGGTTTTGTTACTGGTGGAAATTTCTCAAGAAATTTTCGAACGACGGGAGGTTCAACAGTTGAGGATGCAGAGCGAACAAACTCGCCCATCTCCTGGAGTTTTGCAAGGACATCCTTGCTATCCATCCCAACATCTTTTGCTAATTCGTAAACGCGGACCTTTGCCACTTTTCTCCTTTTGTGGCCCCACGTTTAGGAATGAAACGCGAAGCCTAAATTGACCTACTCATGATTGTGTGATGCTCATTTGAGTGCCATTGCCTTAGACCTAGCTTTCGCTTTGAACTTTGTGAGGGAAATCCTCACGCCGCAACCATACTCCTAGGGGCGCTGAATTACGAAACTTCAGGCGTATCGGAGGCAGGGGCTCCGTCAGAATGGATATCAATTCGCCAACCAGTAAGGCGAGCCGCCAAGCGAGCATTTTGGCCATCCTTACCAATGGCAAGGGAAAGTTGGTAATCAGGAACGATCACTTTTGCAGAACGATTATCAGCGTTAACAATGTCAACTTTTGAAACCCGAGCTGGTGCAAGCGCATTACCTACATACTCTGCAGGATCTTCTGACCAATCCACAATATCGATTTTTTCTCCATGTAATTCATCCATAACGGCCCGCGCCCGCGCACCCATCGGTCCAATGAGCGCACCTTTTGGACTAACACCAGCGCGATGAGCACGTACGGCAATCTTGCTGCGGTGTCCTGCTTCGCGAGCAACGCCCATTATCTCAACGATACGATCTCTAATCTCAGGAACTTCCAATGCAAATAATTGTTTTACCAATGCTGGGTGACTTCGCGACAAAAGTACTTCAGGTCCTTTTTGTCCTTGTTTTACTTCAACTACAAAGCACTTTATTCGGTCACCATGATTATAAATCTCACCCGGTACTTGTTCATGAGGTGGAATCTTTCCTTCAACTCGACCAAGATCTATATAAACCATTCGATGATCGCGTCCTTGTTGAATTACTCCCGAGACAATGTCTCCGACCGAAGCGCTAAATTCTCCGACAATTTCTAAATCTTTTGATTCACGCATTTTCTCTTTGATTATTTTTCTTGCAGTTGAGGATGCGATTCGACTAAATCCTTCTGGTTCATCAACTATCTCATCAATCTTCTCGCCATCGGGGCCAAAGACAGGAATAATAATCTTTATTTCACCTGTTACACGATCTAACTTTGCGTGGGCGAAAGGCTTTGCACCTTCCATTTCATTGTAAGCAGTCTTGACTGCTATCTCGATTGCCATAATTAATCTATCTAGCGGAATATCACGATCAATAGTGAGCGCTTCTAAAACTTTCATATCGACATTCATCGCTATTTCACTTCCTTGCGATTGAATTCAACTTCGATTTGAGCTAGAGCGATATCGGAAAATTGGACCTTGGACTCTTGATTCTTCAATTCAAGCACCACTTCACGAGGTAGAACTTCCTTAATTCTTGCAATGTACTTCTCACCTGTATTCGGAGTAATCTTCACGAGCCGGCCAATATTCTTCTTCCAATGGCGCAATTCGGTGAGCGGTCGATCAATTCCTGGAGTTGTGACCTCTAAAGTGAATGGCATCTCGCCTAATTGGGAATAGGTATCCAAAATCGACGAAACTTCCTTGGAGACGACTGTAACTTCATCAAGTGAAGGGTTGCGATTTTCACAATCAACGACGACCGAAATGAGTCGCCGTTTTCCGACTGGGGTTACAGAGACTTCTTCCAGAACTAAGCCTGCCCGTGTAACAGCAGGATTCAGCAATTCGGTGAGGTTACTTGCGAGTGTCATATTCGTACCTACTTATTGAGTTGTTATTTAGTTGTGGGAGCCAAAGTTTACCTCAAGTTTTAACTTCTCAGGAAGGTGTCATAAGCCAATCGCATTATCAAAATAAAGGTCACGATGAGAAAGACTTTTCGGATTAATGCCGACCCTCCTTTGATTGCCCACCGTGCACCTAAGAATCCCCCCGTTATGTTGCCGACCGCCATAGTCAGTCCAAGGATCCACATGATTTTTCCATGGAAACCAAAGACAACAATCGCCCCTAGATTCGTCGCAAGATTCACAATCTTTGCGGTGACCGAAGCTTGCAAGAATGCAAAGCCTAGAAGTGCCACAAGAATCAGCATCAAAAAAGATCCAGTTCCGGGACCAAAGATTCCGTCATAAAAACCAATGATTAAACCAGCAACAGCTCCCATCCCAACTTGGTGTCTCCGTGCGAATCGAAAGTTCTCAACTAATCCCAGCTCCTTCTTCCGCCAGGTATACATTGCAACAGCAATAAGAAGAAAAAGAATGATTGGTTTGAAAGCATCTTTAGGAATTCGCGTTGCGGCATTTGCGCCGAGTCCAGATCCAACAAATGCTGGTATTGCCATGATGAAAGCCAATTTAAAATCTGGTTTGACGCGACGAAGATAAGAGGCGGTTGCTCCTAGCGTTCCTAAGAAAGAGGGGAGTTTATTCGTGCCAAGTAGGAGCGAGGGAGCAGTATTTGGCATCGAGATTAATAGCGAAGGGAGTTGGATGAGCCCTCCACCACCGGCGATTGAATCAACAAAGCCAGCGAAACCAGAAGCCAGGACTAGGAAGAAAATTACTTCTAAAGAAATATCCACTTGCGAATTAGCCAACAAGTTTCATAACGTGCGCAACAATCTCGCTCACAGGTAATTCAGATTTCTCTCCGCTCTTTCGAACGCGGAATTCAACTTTTCCTTCTTGTAACCCTTTACCAACAATGATGATGTAAGGATTTCCAATGAGTTCTGCGTCCTTGAACTTCACTCCTGGGCTTGAATCGCGGCGATCATCAAACATAACCGATACGCCTTTTCCTTCCAATTCAATTGCAATCTTTTCGGCAACGGTAAATGGTTCATCTTCTTTACCGGTGGCAACAATATGCACTTTTGCTGGAGCGATTTCTTCTGGCCAAACTAGACCAATCTCGTCATGACTTTGTTCGGCGATTGCTGCGACGGCCCGAGAAACGCCAATTCCGTATGAACCCATCGTCACTACTCGCGATTTACCTTCTTTATCGAGCACAGTGAGATCGAGAGCTTCGGCATATTTTCTTCCGAGTTGGAAAATGTGTCCGATTTCAATTGCTCGATCAATAATCACAGGGGTAGTACACGAAGGACAAGAATCACCTTCGCGAACTTCGGCAGCTTCAATAAATGCATCAACCTCAAAATCTCGTCCATGAGTGACATATCGCATGTGTTTGTTCTTCTCGTTTGCGCCTGTGATCCAGTGAGAACCAACCTGGATTCGAGGATCTGCATAAAGTTTCAGTCCAAACTTCTTGGCATCTTGTGGTCCCACATATCCCTTGACTAATTCAGGACGCTTAGCAAAATCTTCATCTTCAAAGAGACGAAGTTCTTTTACGCCAGCTAAGTTGGCCTCTACTCGTTTCACATCGACTTCGCGGTCGCCTGGGACAAGAACTGAAATTGGTTTTCCATCGGCCATGAGCAAGACATTCTTCAATGTATCTGCTGCGGTAATTCCAGCGTTGTATTTGGTATTCATCACCTCGACGAGGCTTTCAATCGTCGGAGTGTTGGGAGTATCAAGGATCTCCATTGCTGGTGGATTTCCAAAATCACGGGTCGCGATTTTTGTCGTCATCGCTTCAACGTTTGCAGCATAACCACATTGTGGACATAGAACATAGGTATCTTCGCCCGTCGAACAGGGAGCTAAGAATTCTTCAGATTTTGATCCGCCCATTGCTCCGGACATGGCGGAAACAATGTTAAATTTCAAACCCAGGCGATTGAATGTAGAGATGTATGCATCACGATGTTGGAGATAGGAAACTTCTAATCCCGCGTCATCAAG
>CAZZMU010000062.1:1685-4787 GCA_964655345.1 uncultured Clavibacter sp. | reverse complement strand
TTGAAAGACAATCGAAAGGCCGACTGCGTTATTGGCTAGGAAAAATCATCCAGTTCCCAATCGGCGAACGTTGGTTAGTTATTAGCGCTAGCGCAGTAATTGGTGGTGCTGCTTTTACTTTCACCATCATGCCAATCCTTGCAGGCCTCTCGGCAGTTGTAGTTTACCGCGGGCGCTTTATAAAAACACGGGAGATGCCGCGGAAATCAACGAATAAGAGTTTAATTTCAGATCAAGCAGATCTACTGGGAATTAACCGAAGTTTCTCGCAACGTTTTGATTGGCTAGAACCTTCAATTTTGCGCTTAGTCGAAGGAGTTTTTTTGATATGGATCTTTGCGAGCGCTGACGATCTTGGAATCGCTTCTTACATAGTAATGTTTTCTGTCATTTTCCATCACTATGACAATCTGTATCGCGCGCTACAGAATGAAGTAAAGCCCAGATGGTTATCTTCCCTTGGACTGTATGTTGGAGGTCGAATCCTTGTGGTTGGAGTCGCCGTTCAACAAAAGTGGCCACTTGAGATTCTTGCATGGTATTTCTCCGTGCTCTTCCTTGTGGTTTCATCATTACAGTGGGTCTTGAGCCATCGAACGAATAAGATTCGCCAATGACGAGCCGCCCCGTCAATCCAACTGTTGCGCAGATTCGCGAAATCTCCCAACCTATTTCAGTAACAGGCCGTTCCAACGCTGAACATTGGGTCGCTGATGTTTATTTACGCAAAATTTCGCCTTATCTCACACGAATTCTTTTGCGTACCCCTATCTCCGCAAATGGCGTGACCTATTTGATGATTGCAACAGGAATTTCCATTAGTGGTGCGCTTTTAATTCCGGGATTCTCAGGAATCCTGCTCGCACTCTTTCTCTCACAATTACAGATGCTCTGGGATTGCTGCGATGGCGAGATCGCTCGATGGCGGGAAACCCAATCACCTAAAGGAGTTTTTCTTGATCGAGTGGGCCACTACCTTACGGAATCACTAATACCTATCGCTTTTTCGCTGCGCTTGATGGGTTGGCCTGAAAAAGAGCTTACCGATTGGCGAACTCCATTTCTTGGTGCGTTAATTTCGATTCTTATTCTTCTCAATAAAGCATTCAATGACGTCGTACATGTATCACGCGCATTTGCGTCTCTACCAAAACTCTCTGACTCGAAAGAAAACAATGCGCCAACCTCGGGAGTGCTTCGCATCGCTAAGGCTCCTTTCAAAATATTTGCAGTTCAACGATTTTTTCACTCAGTGGAGATGACTATCATCATTGCAGTCTTTGGAGATCAAAAAAATGTAGTGAACTTCGGTCTATATCTCGCCATCTTCGTGACAGTAGGACATCTAGTTGCGATACTAGGTTCCCGCAAGTTCGAGGCGAAATAAGGAGACACGATGTTCTTCATCGCTCGCGAAATGATTGCAGGCTTTCGTCATCTTTTCCCTCATGGAAGGTCCCGCTGGATTCTCGTTGCCCTCTCACTAGTCGCTGCCGCAATATCGGTTTCAGAGTTACTTGTGATGAAATTCTTCGCAACCCTGGTTTTACATGAGGGAGATTTCGATCGAGCAATTTTGATTTGGGCAATCGTTGGATTTTTTCTCTTTTTTGTAGTAACTCGCGTAGGACAGTTTTTTCAACGAAACTATCGAGTTAAAGCGCTCTCAAAGACATTTCGCGCAATCGGGAAAGAGAAGACCGCAAAAGAAGAGAATCGTGAATGGGCTATGGCCTTTGAGTTAACCAATGTTTTAAGCCAAGCCACACAACTCATAGCAATTCTTGGTTTCTTTTTACTTCTCAATCCATTGATTGCTGCGCTGAACGTATTGATTTTGACAGTGATCCTCCAAGCGGTTGGTGCAATATTTAGAAAGCAACTAGCGGTACATGCCCAACTCAATGCGCCTGAACCTGGCCATAAAGTTAAGCCAGATCAGCGTCATGGAGCTCGAATTCGAGCCGCCGAAACAGGAGCCCTAGTCTCTGGCGGTGGGATGTTGGTGTTATTGGGGGCACTCCTCTATTTGAGCATTAATGGCGAAATAACCCCAGCTAACACACTTGTAATTTTCTTAGGCGCAAGACTTCAAAACTCAGTAGTCAACAATTCTTCCCAAGCGCTAATGAGATATGCGCGAAATAATTCACGAGTAGTTGCTGATAATGACGAGCAATGAAGTTCTGTTGACTTTTGGGTTCTCTACATTATCAACTCGCTTAAAAAATATCACTTATCCTGAGCAGAACGACAGTCGCGAAGTTATTGTTTTAGTACAGAATCCGAATGAAGAAAGCTATGTCTTTAATACCCCTAAAGCAAAACTTGTGGAACTGAAAAGTCGTGGAGTAGCGAAGAGCCGTAATGCCGCTCTCAAGTACGCAAGTGGTAAATATCTGATCTTTGGTGATGATGATATTACTTTCGATGAGAATGGAATCACCAAACTAGTGCAGTATTTTGAGGAGAATCTCGAATGTGCGATTCTCATGGCTCAAACTTCGGACGAAACAGGTGCTCTTCGGAAGAGTTATCCAGCGAAAGCTCATAAACTCACTCGAGTCAATTCCGCTAAGGCGGCCACATACGAAATGATGGTCAGAGTTGAAGCAATTAATTCTGCAGGTATCCAATTCGATGAGAAGTTTGGTGCCGGCGTTGATAACTTCCTTGGAGATGAATACATCTTTATTGCTGATGCACTTAAAAAAGGTCTCCAGGGAATGTACCTCCCGATTCGAGTCGCGATTCATCCTAAAGAGAGTTCAGGAAGTACTTGGGGTACGGAAAGTGATTTGAGGGCCCGTGCTGCAGTCTTTTCCCGGGTATTTGGCGCCACAGCCCCCTTGTTTCGCGCGCTTTTCCTCATGAAATCTCGCAAAGGCAAAATAGGACTCTTCAAATCATTACGTTTCATTTTCAACCAATGAAGATCTATGCACATCGTGGCTACAGCCAGATATTTCCAGAAGCCACAAGAACTGCGTACGTAGAGGCCGTAAAAGCTGGAGCAGATGGCTTCGAGTGTGATGTGAGGCTTACCCGAGACACGCAGATTGTCTGCTTCCACGACCGTACACTCAAAAGAATAGCTGGGAA
>CAZZMU010000062.1:0-1585 GCA_964655345.1 uncultured Clavibacter sp. | reverse complement strand
TCAAATACCGATTTGCTTTATGGATTAATAACGATTCGCAAGTAGCAGTCAATAAAGACTTAGTTATGAGAAGTAAGAGATCCTTGAGAAAGTATCACGCAAGACGAGTCTTTATCTGGACTGTCAACGATGAATCCGAGCTGCAAGCCATCAAAGAAAACCCGAATATCAATGTGATAACTGATGCAGTGGAAAAAGCTAAGAAAGTACTAAAACCGTCCTCCAGTCTTTGAGTCACCGCTAAGTTTCTGCGAAAGATAAATTGGCAAGAGCGAAAAGAGAATCAACGTGGCAGCCACAACGTTGACGATTGGAGCTTGGTTGGGCCTGAAGAGATTGTTATATATCCAGATTGGCAGAGTTTGGATACCAGGTCCGGCGGTAAAAGTTGTCACGACAATTTCATCGAACGAAAGTCCAAAAGCCAATATTGCTCCTGCAAAAAGCGCACCAACAATATTTGGAAGAGTAATCAATCTAAATGTTGTTATGCCGTTAGCTCCTAAATCCATCGATGCTTCTTGAAGTGATCCACCAATTCGCTTCAATCTGGCAATGACGTTGTTGTAGACCACAACGATACAAAAAGTTGTGTGGCCAACGATAATAGTGAACATTCCAGTTGAGATACCAAGGTCCTGAGTAAAGGCATTATTCAGAGCAATACCAGTGACAATACCGGGCAACGAGATCGGCAAGACCACAAGAAGTGAGATTGTTTCACGGCCAAAGAAACTATACTTCGAAACTGCAAAAGCGATACAGGTGCCTAATACGAGTGCTAATCCTGCAGCTGAAAGACCAGCAGCAAAACTCCATTTCAGCGCTTCTCTAACGCCAGTATTCTCAATTGCTCTCGACCACCACTCGGTTGTGAAATCTTTAGGCGGCCAACTAAAAGTTCGACTCACATTGAAAGAGTTAATTACTACTACGGTGAGCGGAATATAGATAAAAGCCAGACCAACGCCCATTAGGCTGATTAGTGCATATCGCGTATATCTAGAGATGGTCATAAGCTCGTCAGCGCTCCGGTTCGGCGGACTGCCCATAGATAAATTCCCATGATTGCAATCGGAACCATAGACATCGTCGCGGCAAAGGGGAGATTAAGTGAATAGTTTTGATAAACGACGTTGCCAAGCATCTGTAACTTGCCACCAATGATGGTTGCGGTGATGTAATCACCAAGACTCAAAGAGAATGTAAACATCGAACCTGCAACGATGCTTGGAAAAAGGATCGGGAGAACGACTCGTCGAAGCGTGTATAGATTCTTTGCACCCAGGTCACCGGACGCATCCAAGAGTGAGTTGGGAAGTCGTTCGAAACCAGCGTAAATTGGCAAAATCATGTAGGGAAGCCATAAATAAGAGAGCCCAATGATGATTCCTGCGAAACCAAATCCTGGCGAATGGATACCTATCGGTCCCAACAGCCAATCAATAACGCCAGAGTTAGGTTCAAGCATGGTTCGCCAGGCGTAAATCTTGACGAGATACGAAGCCCACAATGGGGTTAGAACTAAGGCAACCAGGATCTTTTGCGTCCGCGGCTTAGCAATTTTGGCCATGAAGAAAGCCAT
>CAZZMU010000061.1:0-4796 GCA_964655345.1 uncultured Clavibacter sp. | reverse complement strand
GTGGTGATGCCAGCCTGACCGTTTCACGTGAAACGAGCGCCGCTCGCTACTTCCCTGAAAAGCAGCGCGAGGCTCTGGCTTTTGCTGACCTCCTTGCCACAACCGCAATTGAACGCGGTCTGATTGGCCCGAAAGAAGGGGAGCGGATCTGGGATCGGCATATCGAGAACTGCCTTCCCCTCACAACCCTTCTCCCCGCCACTGGCGCAACCGTTGCCGATATTGGCTCAGGCGCAGGTCTGCCAGGAATCATCATTGCCTTAGCTCGCCCTCAACTTCGGGTTAGTTTGATCGAACCCCTGCAACGTCGGGTCGAATTCCTCCATGAAGCCATTGATTCATTGGGGCTTAGTAATGTTGATGTCATCCGCGCCAAATCCGAATCAATAAAAGGCGCGTATACCTATGTTGTAGCCAGGGCTGTGGCTCCACTACCTCGATTAATCGAGACGACATGGCATCTTGTGAAGCCCGGCGGATCTCTCCTTGCGATCAAAGGGGCCTCTGTCGAAGCAGAAATCACTGGCCTTTTCCTTCCCAAAGGCGCAAAACTCGAGCTTAAAGAAATAAATCTTGATGACTTACCGCCTGCCCGCGTGGTGGCAATCAGCAAGGCTGGTTAACTATCCCGCGTGAGTGATTCACGTGAAACAAATCAAGGCGCCGCACCTCGCAGAATCGTCGGCACAAAGCGTTTCCGTGAAGCGATGCCCAAACCCATTTCGACCCGGATTTTCACCGTTGCCAACCAGAAAGGCGGGGTAGGCAAGACCACCTCCGCCGTCAACATTGGAGCCGCTCTGGCGATGGGGGGCTTACGAACCCTCATCATCGATCTCGACCCTCAAGGCAATGCCAGCACCGCATTTGGAATCTCGCGAGATGAAGTCAATGGAATGTATGAAGTCATCACAAAAGATGTACCGATAAATGATGTAACGTTAAAAATTCCTGGCTACCCACATCTTGAAGTAATTCCTGCAACACAATCACTTGCAAATGCAGAAGTGGAATTAGTACCTATGGTTGCGCGCGAATTACGATTGAAGAAAGCGCTAACACATTACCTTAATGAATGTGCAAACAATGGAGAGCGATTTGATTACGTCATTATTGATTGCCCACCAAGTTTAGGTTTATTAACTATTAATGCGCTTGTGGCGGCAGACGAATTACTTATTCCAATTCAGTGTGAATATTATTCACTCGAAGGTTTAACACTCTTACTTCATACTGTTTCTTTAATACAAGAACACCTAAATCCAAATATTAAATTATCAACAATTGTTCTAACAATGTTCGATGGACGTACCCGACTTGCAAATGATGTTGCAGATGAAGTTCGTAAACATTATCCAGATCAACTTATTGATATTCCTATCCCACGCGCCGTCCGAGTTTCAGAAGCGCCATCGTATGGACAGACTGTTATGACGTACGACCCAGCATCAAATGGAGCAGAGGCATACGCGCTCGTCGCTCGTGAAATTGCACGTCGTGGCGCGCCAAGTATTTCTTCAATTTCTGAAGTAGGTGTTGGGTAATGAGTACCAAAAGAGGTGGATTAGGAAGAAATCTTGATGCACTTATTCCAACGCCAATAAAACTTGCTGGCACATCTACACCTATTGCAGATCGCGGAGAAGTTGCGCTCTCCTCAATTACCCCCAATCCAAAACAACCACGAACCATCTTTGATAGCGAATCACTCAATGAGTTAGCAGCATCAATCAAAGAAATAGGAATTCTTCAACCGCCAGTAGTTCGAAAAATCGGTGAAAATAAGTACGAATTAATTATGGGAGAGCGGCGATATCGCGCTGCAAAACTTGCTGGGCTCACCACAATCCCGGTAATCATCCGCGAAACGAATGACAACGAGCTTCTTCGTGAGGCTCTGGTTGAAAATATTCACCGTAGCAATCTCAATTCTCTGGAAGAAGCTGCTGCATATAATCAAATGCTGACTGATTTTGGATTTACTCACGATGAACTTGCAAGCAAACTTGGCAAATCTCGCCCCGTCATCACAAACACGCTACGGCTTCTTAATCTCCCACCGTCAGTCCAGAAAAGATTAGCGGCCGGAACTCTCAGCGCAGGTCATGCTCGAGCGCTCCTTGGTTTAGCCAATCCTGATGAGATGGAACGCCTTGCGAACAAGATTGTCAACGAAGGCTTAAGCGTCCGAGCCACAGAAGAACTTATTGCGCTCGGAAGCGCTGGCACGAAAGTTTCAACAAAGAAATCGAAAGTCCGAACCGCAGGCAAATATCAAGAGTTAGTCGAGAAACTAGAAGATGCGCTTGATACTCGAGTTCATATTCAATCTGGCAAGAGCGGCGGAAAGATCGTTATCGAATATGCCGATGGACAAGATCTCCAACGTATTGTTGGGGTAATTAGTTAATCTGCGGTACTCCGCGACGTTCCATTTCTTGTTCCACAACTTTTCCTAGCGCTGCGATTCCTTGGCGGATGCGATCTGGAGTTGGATAACAATAAGAAAGTCGCATCGACCAACTTCCAAAACCATCTGCATAAAAAGCAGTTCCAGGAACATATGCAACTTTGGCCACAATGGCACGAGGCATCATCGCTTTAGTATCAATTTCTGGTGGCAAAGTAACCCAGACATAGAAACCACCTTGAGGCTTTGTCCATGTCGCAGCCTTGGGAAAATGCGCATCAAGGGATTCGAGCATCGCATCTCGCCGTTCTTTATAAAGCTTGCAGAATGAAGCGATTTGGTCCCGCCAAGGTTGATTAGCAAGGTAGCTTGAAATCGCCATCTGGGAGAAGTTCGAGGGACATAAAATCGATGATTCGGAGGCAATAACTAACTTTTCACGAAGAGCTTGGGGCACAAGAGCCCATCCGATTCGAAACCCAGGCACGATCGTCTTCGAGAACGAACCCAAATAAATGACATTTTCTGAATCCTGTGAGCGCATGGCGTTAGGTGAAGGACGATCAAAACCAAGAAGCCCATAAGGGTTATCTTCAACGATGAAGATCTTCTCTTCGCGACAAATATCCAAAATCTCGGTACGGCGATCTGCAGGCAAGAGAACCCCAGCAGGATTTTGATAATTAGGAATTAGATACAAGAACTTTATTTTCCGGCCCTGATAACGAAGAGTTTTGATGGCATCACGCAACGCGTCGGGGATTAAGCCGTCGTTATCCATTTGGACATGCACCACATCTGCTTCATATTGCGAGAAAGTTCCAAGGGCGCCTACATATGAAGGTGCTTCTACAAGGACAACATCACCCGGATCGATAAAAATTCGGGAGATTAAATCAAGAGCTTGTTGTGAACCCGTCGTAACAAGCACATCATCGGGATTAGCTCGTATACCTTCCAAAGCCATAACATCACAGATTTGTTCACGCAAACGTGGATGTCCTTGTCCACTTCCATACTGCAAAGCTTCCATTCCGTGATCGCGGACTAACTTCTCGACAATTTCTGACATTGTTTCCATCGGGATTGCCGTGAGATTAGGCATTCCGCCTGCAAGTGAAACAATCTCAGGTCGCGAAGCAACCGCAAACAGTGAGCGAATTTCGCTTGGTTTCATATGAGCAGCGCGATGCGCAAAACGCTCTTGAAGATTTTCTGGTGCGTGCGTGCGATAACGCTCGACGCCGTCAGATGTTCCTTGCGAAGTCATTGTGTAATTCTGCCATACAGATTACTTCGCGCGGCGCAGATTATTACCTTCTAATTCCCGCTCGCCTGAGATCTTCAATCCGCAATGTTCCGGTTTTCGCATCTTCTTCTGCGGAAAGATAAAGACGTTGAATCGCTACAACCAATCCTTCGGCAATCACATCACGAAAGTGTGAATCTGCAAGACGTGATGCATCTTTTGGATTGGTTTTATAGCCAAGCTCTAACAAAACTGTTGGAGCTTTTGTAAGGCGTAACAAATCCCAAGTCTTGGCATGTGTTCGTGAATTAAGTAAATCAGTCCTTGCTACAAGTTCACGTTGCACAATCGTCGCAAATCTCTCACCAACAATGGAGTGAATTCCATGTAATTCGCTACCATAGAAATAAGTAGATAACCCTTCAGCATTCGCATTCTTGTACTTATCAATACTCAAAGAGATCACCAAATCTGCATCGGTGGAATTTGCTAGCGCAATTCGCTCAGATTCATTTGGGCTAGAAGTAGCGCTACGACTTAAGAAAACCGAAACCCCAAGCGCAATTAAGCGACCTTCAATTTTCTGGGCGATGTCATAAACAATCTCTGCGATATCACTTCGAGAACTAGGGTCAAGAACAATTACTTTATCGGCAAGCGCCGGCCCACGTTTTTCACGAACTGCTTGATCGCGAAGTTGGGTCGGGGCACCTCCGGTGACAGTGCGCATTAAACGCATTAACGACATGACTGTGCCAGGACCACAAATACCATCGATGGTTACTCCGACAGATTTTTGGAATTCCTTAACCGCGCTTTCAGTAATTGCGCCATAAATTCCATCAACGCGCCCCGGATTAAAACCCATATCAATTAAGCGGCTTTGAAGTGCGGCAACATCATCACCGCGCATCGGCGGTGAATCAACTTTGAGTGAACGATCCCCTAATTTCCAACGAGCTTCCTCGATTGCGGCGTGCGTACCAAGATCAATCTCGCCCGTTACACGTAACCCACGTTCTTGTTGAAATGCGCGGACGGCGCTAGCAACGTCCTCAGTAAATGTATCGGTGGGAGCAGAGATCAACCCAAGGCGATGCAAGGTGTTAGTAACTGCTGTTACAACATCCCCGCGAT
>CAZZMU010000060.1:0-4821 GCA_964655345.1 uncultured Clavibacter sp. | reverse complement strand
AAAAAGAACTTGGTCGATCGATTTCTTATGCCGTTTACAAAGGCGTGGGAAATTATTTATGTCTTCAAAAGATGAACGCCGATGATGGAACAGCAGATAGCGAAGTTCTCGTTGATATTTCATCGCTCGAAAAAGATGCTCGTCGCTTACGAGAGTGGGCCTCAAAACCCGGAATATCGGGGGACCGCGATGATGCTCCCGACGTTGATCGTCGCGTCTGGCTAGCAAATTCCACATCAGGACGTGAATGTGTCGGCGCAGATGAATGCAGATTTGGTAGCGAATGTTTTGCCGTCAACGCCAAAGCCAAAGCCCAGACCGCCGATATCGTGGTCACCAATCACACGCTGCTCGCAATCGAAATCGTGGATTCACATCCAATCCTTCCTGAACGCGATGCGGTCATTCTCGACGAAGCCCATGAATTCATGGACCGCACAACACAAGCGGTTACTGAGGAACTCACTTCTGGACGTGTTGCCCGCGCTGCAAATATGGCCCGTAGACACATGCCGGGCAAGCTTTCTGACGCGTTCATCAAAGCCGCAGAAGGATTTGCTGAAGCGATGGATGAGTACGGCCAGGAATATCGCGTTCGCAGCGATGAAGAACGCAAGTTAAGTGAACTTCCTAATTCTCTTGCCGCTCCAGTTCGAAAGATTAAAGAAGCTGCCGAGGCCGTGGTTGCATACATCAACGCCGATAGCGAGATCGTGGACCCTGATAGTTTGGCTGACCGAGCACGTGTAAAAGGCGCCGTCAACGAAATCAAAACTACCGCCCAGAAAATGATGCGCATGGGCGAAGGACAAGTTCTTTGGTACGAACCGACCTTTTCCACTTTGTATCTTGCACCGCTTGCGGTTTCTCATGTACTACGAGAAAACCTCTTCACGCAAACTCCCGTGATTGCCACCAGCGCTACGTTGACGGTTGGTAAGAGTTTCGATCCAATTGCGCGGAGTCTCGGAATTCTGACTGCTTCGGATTCTGAAAATGAAAGCGATGAAGAATCACCGCTTGATCCTTCCAATGTCCAGATGCTGGATGTGGGCTCACCATTTGATTTCGCGAACCAGGGCATGTTGTATCTGCCACGAGAAATTCCGGAGCCGGGACGCGATGGACCAAGCAAAGAAGCGCTCGTTGAATTAGGCGAGTTGATTGATGCAGCCGGCGGTCGGACTCTTGCACTCTTCTCATCATGGCGCGGTGTAGAGATGGCCGATGAACATTTAAGACGAGTTCTTGCTGAGCTTCCGATTTCGATCATCACACAAAAGCGCGGCGATTCTGTCGGTGCGCTCGTCGAGAGATTTGCCGGTGATCCAACATCGATCCTTCTCGGCACCATGAGTTTGTGGCAAGGCGTCGATGTTCCTGGACCTTCATGCACTTTGGTCGCGATCGATCGGATTCCTTTTCCTCGCCCTGATGACCCCGTGATGTCGGCCCGCGCTGCAGAGGCAGATGCCGCCGGAGGCTCGGGATTCATGCAGGTTTCGCTGCCCAGAGCCGCACTTTTGCTGGCCCAAGGCACCGGGCGTCTCATTAGATCTGTCGATGATCGCGGAGTTGTAGCAATTCTTGATTCCAGAATTATCAATAAACGCTACGGATCAATTCTCCTTAATTCCATGCCTCCGTTGTGGCGCACTAGCGATGGAAAGATTGTGAAAGATTCACTTAAACGATTACATCAGCAATACAACGTGTAACTCTTCACAGATCAATTTACCCACAGATCTTCGAACTTCTTCAGAGTACCTCTCCACCGTTTGAAAATATCTCGCGGTGAAAAAAATCTGGCTGACTTTCTTTGTGGTTCTCGCTCTTATAACGACCCAAATACCAAGTGGTTATGCGGAATGTAGCGGTGACACATGTATCAATGTCGAAGCCGATCAAGATGGTAATCAAGTTGTTATCACGGTCAAGAAAGGTGCAAACGGAAGTTCAAGTACGTCATCACCGCGGCCGCGTAGTACTTCTACTGTGCGAAAACCATGGATTCCATGGCTACCACGACCCAAAGTGACTCGAGCAGCCACGCCGCGACCGGCGACAACTAGCAAACCGCGGGTACGCACAATCTCGAGCTCTCAAATCACCGATCAAGTAAAAAGTTTGTTACCAACGGGATCGATTATCACGCAACCACTGAGTGAGCCGTTAGTGAATCAGCCAGTTAATTTCTTGACTACGGTTCCTACCCATTTCTCCACAGTCATCGTGGTCCTTCGAATACCCATCACTATTCATCTCACAGCGCTATATATCTGGGACTTTGGAGATGGCAAAACTCTCGTCACTAAACTTCAAGGAGCGCCTTATCCTGCGATGATCAATCACCACACCTACACTTCCATTGGCGAGAAAAAAGTGAACTTAAGTGTGAGTTGGAGCGGCGTATGGAGCGCAGGAGCGATTTCGGGGCCAATAAATGGCTCGATTACCCAAAGGCTAGATAAAGACATCGAGATTCTTCCAGCAAAAACGCTCTTTGTGGGGTGATTCCACACCGTTGATTTTCAACAGAAAATTAACCCCAACCCTATAGAGAGCTGTGAATTCCCATTATTCGCAGATGACAACACTTACTTCACCTCACGATTTACTTTCAGCAATCCCATTCGTTGTGGGCTTCAAGCCCGAGGACTCGATTATCCTCATTAGCGTTAAAGAAGATTCCGTATCAATGGCTATGCGGATCGACTTTCCGCCTTCACTCGATGAACTTCAGATTGAACAATTAATCTCACATTTAAAAAGAGATAGCGCCGAAGCGATCCTTGCAGTTTTCTACACTACAAGTCTTTCTTCAGACTCCCATAAAGTTATCGCTGCGTTAATGAAAGCTCTAGAGGATCAGGATCTGAAACTTAGAGAATCATTGGTTGTGTCTGGAGGAAGGTGGCGTTCCCTGCTGTGCGATGACCGTGAGTGTTGCCCTGAATCTGGTTCGCCGCTTCCCGAATTATTGAGCTCTCGAATCGCTGTCGAGCAAGTCGCTCTTGGAAAACCGCTTCCCTTCGAAAATATGGACGAGTTAGTGGCGTCTCTCGGAGCATTGCCTGAAGATGTTGAACTTCTCGACCATTTGTCAGAGATTGCTCCGATTGATTACCAATCTGATCCGACCCCTTCTCAAAGAGAGGGCGCAGAAGCGGTTATGGATTTTATTGCTGATTTCCAAGCTGAGGGTTTATGTCGCGATAAGAAACTTATTGCTCTGGTTTTAGCACGACTACTGGATCTCCAAGTTCGAGACTTTGCACTCGGGAGCGTTACTGAAGAGACCATTAATAACTACTTCAGCGCTTGGAGATGGTTGATGCGGATTGCGCCCTCCGGTTATGTCGCTCCAGTCGCAACGTTATTTGCTGCCGTTGCATACGAGCGCGGTGATGGCGCACTTGCGCAACGTGCGCTTGATCGAGTGGAGGCCGACGATCCAGAGTACGCAATGTTGGGACTTTTCCGTCAGGTTTTCGCACGTGGCTGGTCACCCGATAACTTTGCCAAGATGCGTACCGAGCTTCATCCCAAGATATGTGACTCACTCTTCTCAGGTAACATGAATACATGAACATTGGCGTTCCTAAAGAGATTAAGAATAATGAATTTCGCGTCGCGATTACTCCTTCGGGG
Source organism: uncultured Clavibacter sp. (assembly GCA_964655345.1). Lineage (GTDB taxonomy): Bacteria > Actinomycetota > Actinomycetes > Nanopelagicales > Nanopelagicaceae > MAG-120802. The sequence goes on along the minus strand of CAZZMU010000060.1, from coordinate 1,170 downwards.
GTTCGAGAATTTGTTAAACATGGTCACTCAGTTTCGATTGAATCCAGCGCTGGTCTTGGATCAGCAATTACCGATGACGATTACCGCAAAGTTGGAGCCACAATCGTTTCGAGTGCGGACGAAGTTTGGAATAACGCAGAACTCATTTTGAAAGTTAAAGAGCCAATCGCCGCAGAATATTCTCGGATGCGCAAGGACCAAGTTCTCTTCACGTATCTCCACCTTGCTGCTTCTCGCGAATGTACCGATGCGCTAATGAAGAGCGGAATAACTGCTATTGCCTACGAAACAGTTGAAGTAAATGGAGGTCTACCTCTTCTTGCTCCCATGAGTGAAGTTGCGGGACGCATGGCAGCCCAAGTTGGCGCAGCAGCACTTCAGAAAAGCGCGGGAGGCCGAGGCGTTTTACTTGGGGGAGTTCCTGGTGTTCGTCCCGGAAAAGTTCTCGTTCTCGGTGGTGGTACCGCAGGTCTTGCTGCCGCAACAATCGCCCATGGAATGCGCGCTGATGTAACTGTCGTTGATGTGAATCAACGACGACTTGGCGAGATTGATCAGATCTTCGGTGGGACTGTTACGACACTGATGTCGAATACCCATGAAATTGAAGAACAAGCGCTCGAGGCTGATCTGATTATTGGCGCAGTCCTAGTTCATGGCGCAAAAGCCCCGAAGTTAATCACCAACGAGCTGGTGAAAAAGATGAAGTCTGGCGCGGTGCTCGTAGATATTGCGATTGATCAGGGTGGTTGTTTTGAGGACTCCAAACCCACCACTCACGCAGATCCAACGTTTAAAGTCCATGACGCTCTTTTCTACTGCGTCGCGAATATGCCAGGCGCCGTTCCATTCACTTCTACCTATGCGCTCTCCAACGCAACTCTTCCTTACGCTTTGGCTCTTGCTAATAAAGGTTGGAAAACCGCGCTCAAAGATGATGCGGCGCTAAGCAAGGGTTTAAATGTCCATGACGGAAAGGTTTACTACCGCGCTGTCGCTGAGGCGCATGGTTTGGCCGTTTCGGAGTGGACTTTCTAACGAGCAATATCTAAAGTCCAGCCAAGTCCCTTTATTGCGAAAGGCTAGAAATGAAAAAACTTCTCAAAGTAATTCCGATTCTTGTTGCCGCACTTGTATTGAGCGCATGTTCATCTTCAAATGATGACAACG
>CAZZMU010000059.1:0-4838 GCA_964655345.1 uncultured Clavibacter sp. | reverse complement strand
GAGTCCGAATATTCCCAGCGCCCTGCGAAAGTCGACGCTGTCATAAGCCACATTGGCGAAAGTGTTGACGAGTTACTGGTCCAGCGCGTGACTCGTAATCCATCTACCCGCCGAATATGCATTGTCCCAACGTCCAAAGATGTGGAGAAAATCTCAGCCAGATTTAGATCAGAATGTATAGATTTCATTGAATTCGGCTCTCATCTCTCGCAATCACAACGCAAGAAGGCATATGAGGAGATTTCAGGGGGCAGAATTGATTTAGTTCTGGGAACAAGAAGTGCGATTTTTGCGCCAATGACTGCAGTAAGTGAGCTTGTGGTCATCAACGAAGCTAGCCAGCATATGTATGAACAGAAAGCTCCGTACTGGTCAATGCGAGAGCTAGCAATGCTACGAAGTTCGATAGATGGCGCACATCTCTACTTTGTTTCGTCATCGCCATCCACTGAATTGATGCATGCAATCCATCAAGGCTCTGTCTCCATCTTGTCCCGAAAATCATTCGCAGATCGGATCAATCGACCACGCGTGAGCTGTGCGCCAACGAATTACATCGACATCGTTAGACGAGGTTTAGGCGCGGGTTCAGTACTCGTAAGTGTTGCCGAAAAAGGTTTCAGTAACCTCTTTATCTGTAAGCGTTGCAGAAACGTAGCTCGCTGTGCATGTGGCGGACGTATAGCAATGGCTCAAAGAAATATTTTTGTCTGCACTTTATGTTCTACCAAGACGGAGAACTGGAAATGCAAAGAATGCTTATCACCCGATTACGTCATGTTGCGTACTGGTACTGATAAAATTGCTGAGGAACTTGGAAAAACATTCTCGAATAGTGCTGTTTTTCTAAGCACTGCTGAGAAGCCTATCTCTGAATTAGATTTCGAGAGAAGTATTGTCGTTGCAACCTCTGGAATGGAACCTAGAATTGGCAATGGATATAGCGCAATTGTTCTACTCAATGGTGAGGAGCTTGTTAGTCGACCATTTATTCGTACAGAAGAGGAAGTTCTGCAGCGCTGGTTTTCAACGCTGCAACATCTCAAGAAAGGAGGGGAAATATTCGTATCTCTTCCAAGCGCCCATGCGCTTTCACAGTCGATCATTACTGGTGATCCAACTAAGTTCCTTAAACGCGACATAGAAGAAAGAATTGCGCATAATCTTCCTCCGGCCAGAGACTTGATTGTCATCGAAAGCAAAGCAGATTCTCTCGCAACTTTGAGGGGCAAGTTACTTAAACAATTTCCAACTTGTGTCGCGAATCTTTCCATTAACAGTCGAAGAATCTCGTTAATGGTAGATAAGAATCAAAGATATGAAGTACTTGCTTCATTACGGGCGCTCCAGAAGCTTCGATCTATCAACAAGAAGGACCTCTTCAAGATAGCCATTAATCCATACGATTTCTGAGGGTTGATTCACAGGGAAATACGCTCTCAAGTTAGAATTAGGCCATGGCAATTCAACCTATCCGATTCTTCGGCGATCCAGTCTTAACCACGCCCTGCGTTGAAGTAGTTGACTTTGATAAAGAGCTGCGAAATCTAATTCAAGATCTGACCGACACAATGATTGATGCCCCAGGTGCTGGATTAGCAGCGCCACAAATTGGAGTACCCCTGCGAGCATTTGTGTGGCATGTGGATGACGAATTTGGGCATCTTATTAATCCGACTCTTTCATTGGGCCAGGAACTACAAGAGGGCGAAGAAGGCTGTCTTTCTTTCCCAGAGCTCGCGTATGAAACTTCGCGTGCCATGAGAGCAGTTGCGACCGGTTGGAATATGTATGGAGAACCCATAACCGTCGAGGGAACAGAACTTCTTGCCCGAGCGCTGCAACACGAGACGGATCATCTCAATGGAGTTCTTTTTATCGATCGTTTGACTCCAGAGCTTCGGAAACAAGCAATGAAAGATATTCGTCAGGCAGAGTGGTTTCTCCAATCGCAAGAAAATGGATTCGCGCCCGAGATTAGAGTGTCACCCCATACAACTTTTGGACGAAACCTTTGAACTCTTGTGGTAGTGATTAATGAAGGTTCTAATAGCTTCATCGTCACTTGTTGCTAAACCCATTACCGAGTGGCTGATTAATTCGCATCATAAAGTGGCGGGGGTTCTCACTTCTCCTGATGCGCCCAAAGGTCGCGGACGTGAAATCACCGAAAACGCTTTCGCTACTCTTGCTAGAACACTCCAAATTCCAGTATTCAAGGCGGCTTCGGCTGATGAAATTGGCCAAGCAATTCAAGAATCAGCAGCCGAAATCGTTGTTACCGCCGCTTACGGTCACTTAATTCGTAAACGCGAACTCTCGCAACCCAAATATGGGTGGCTCAACATACATTTTTCACTGTTGCCGCGTTGGAGGGGAGCTTCACCGGTTCAGCGATCAATACAACATGGAGATGCTCTCACCGGCGTAACAGTTTTTAAATTGGACGAAGGTTTGGATACTGGTCCGATTTATTCGACTTTATCGTATGAGATGCGAGGGAACGAACGGAGCGAGGAGTTGCTCAAACATCTCTCAGAACTGTCAGTTGAACCCTTGCGTAAGGCTCTTGACCTCGTCGAAGCCGGAGAAGATCCGTATCCACAATCAGAGGAGAGCGTAACAATTGCGCCCAAAATCTCAAAAGACGATGGACGTATCGATTGGAGTAATTCAAACATCGAAATAGAGCGAATGGTCCGCGCTTTTTCACCTTGGCCGAGCGCATGGAGTTCTGTAGATGGTTCACGAATTTCGGTTTTGTCTGCACGATGCACATCGGATCAACTTCGGTCCGGGGCTCTGTCGCAAAATGAACGAGTAATTGTTGGATGCGGAATAGGATCTTTGGAGCTCATAGAGGTTAAACCTGAAGGAAAGAAGGCGATGCCTGCGTCTGATTGGCTACGTGGTGCACGATTGTCTGAGAATGCGATTTTTGAATGAGAACAATTTCAAATTCACGGCTCTTGGCTTTCGAAGCGTTAGCCGAAGTTGAAATCCATGGCAAATATAGCAACTTGATTTTGCCCAAGATGCTGGCACAGTCCACACTATCTGTAGAAGATCGTGCTCTGGTTTCAGAACTCGTTTACGGTACTTTACGTATGCAGGGACGTTACAACGTCCTAATAACTCGAGCCAGTACACGCTCGCTTTCTGAGATTGATGAGAAAGTGCGAATAGTGCTCCGCTTAGGAATTCACCAACTTACTCAGATGCGAATCCCGAGCCATGCAGCGATTTATGAAACGGTGGAATTAGCAAAGCGTGTAGTCGGCCAAAGTAGCGCAAGTTTTTGCAATGCAATCTTGAGGAAGATCGATCAGGATCCAACCCCATTATTGGAATCAGGTGATCAGCTATCTACAATCGCCTTAAATCATTCCCATCCTGATTGGATTATCAGTTCATACATGGATTCACTCAAATCATTAGAAGAAGTTGAATCATTGGCGCGGTCAAACAATATTCCTGCCGCACCCACGCTGATCGCATGGCCTGGAAGATCAACGGTTGACGAACTCATTGAATGCGGAGCTCAAGCTTACGGAGATAATTCATTAGCAGCCATCGCTCATGGTGACCCAGGGTCTATCCCAGCAATACGAGAGCGCAGAGCTGGAGTTCAAGATCGCGGCTCACAAATCGTGGTCGAAAAATTTCTCGATACATTTGAAACTGGTCTTCGTTGGCTAGATATGTGCGCCGGTCCAGGTGGCAAAGCCGCATATTTGTCATCGGTCATACAGATGAGAGGGGGAGAGTTCATAGCAAATGAAATCTCTCGTGAGCGATCGTCTCTTGTGAAGCAGGTTGTCGGCACGTCTGAAGTTGTTAACTTCGATGCTCGTAAGTTACCGATTGAACTCGGAAGTTTTGATCGGATTCTGCTGGACGCTCCATGTACTGGAATCGGAGCGCTACGACGTCGTCCTGAAGTTCGTTGGCGTCGTACCGTTCAAGATCTTCGGAGTCTCACTGAGCTTCAAAGTGAACTTCTTGATGCAGCGGCAACGGTTTTGAATAGCGAAGGAATCATTGCTTACGTAACTTGTTCGTCTCATCAAGCAGAGACGACTTTTCAAATTCGCGCTTTTTTGAAGCGACATCCAAATTTTAGTCGAATTCCGGTTCGAGATCCACGTGCAAATTCTGATGGCGAGCTGCAATTATGGACTCATCGAGATGGTTGTGATTCTATGTTCTTGGCGATGTTAAAGAAGCAGGGGAGTGAGAAAGCATGATTCGAATCTGTCCCAGCATTCTCAATGCGAATTTCGAAAATCTTCCCGATGAAATTAGAAAAGTTGCGGAAGTTTCTGATCTCTTACATTTGGACGTCATGGATAACGTCTTTGTCCCCAATTTGACTTTCGATCTCGAACGATCTTTGGAGATTATTCAATTTTCCTCGCTTCCGGTCGACGTACATCTCATGATTGCAGATGTAGATAAGAAGGCAACGAGCTTCGTTTCCGTTAATACAGCAAGCATCACCGTACATTTAGAAGCGTGTTCGGATCCGATCGCAACTTTGAGATCAATTCGCGCTCACAAAGTTCGGGCGGGTCTAGCGGTAAAACCCAATACTCCAATCGAAGCAGTTAAAGAATTGCTCACAGAGATTGATATGTTGTTGGTAATGACGGTTGAACCAGGATTTGGTGGTCAATCATTTATGGACTCTATGTTGCCTAAGGTTGAAACCGCGCGTCGTTGGTTACAGCAGAAAGGGCTTTCCGATACGTGGCTCCAGGTTGATGGTGGAATTTCACTCACGACAATTCGTAGAGCTTTTGATGCGGGAGCGGACACTTTTGTTGCGGGATCGGCTG
>CAZZMU010000058.1:0-4887 GCA_964655345.1 uncultured Clavibacter sp. | reverse complement strand
ACATATTCAAACAGTGGAATCTGTTGACTCCGGTCTTCGAGTTACCGATGAAGTTTTCTTGCCAAAACAACTTGATGATGTGGCGCGAGTTGGAATTAATTTTGAACTCAATGGTGGTCTTGATCAATTCAGCTATTTTGGAAACGGTCCTTCTGAAACTGCTCCCGACCGGAGCATCGGGAAAGTTCATCGCTGGAATTCAACTGTCGCTGAACAATATGTACCGTATATCAAGCCCCAAGAAAATGGCGGCCACGTTGGTGTGCGCTGGTTTACTCTCACAAACAACACAAATCGCGGACTGTATTTCCAACTAGATAAGCCGCGCATGGTGACGGTGACTCCGATGCGAAGCGCCGATCTTGCCAACGCAACCCACAATGTGTTTGTAAAGCCATCTGGAAATACTGTTGTGACGATTGATGCAATCCAACGCGGAGTTGGAACCGCATCGTGCGGACCGGATACTTTGGCGAAATATCGAATTAAGCCTGGTACCTATAAGTGGAGTTGGACCGTTCTTACTTTCTAGTTTTCACGCTATTTCCAGGTAATCGGCGCTGGATATTTTGCACTACGACCATCACCTGAGGAACGTCTGCGAGCTCGTCGAATCATCCATGGAACCGCGTAAGCGCCAAACCAGTGGAGGTTTACTTGAGTTTTTTCCACAATGGATTGGGGTGAAGCGGGTGGAAGTGGCTTTCGCCAATCAGGATCGTGTGGCAAATTCAACCGCGCAAGTACGGCTTGAGCCACGCGGCGGTGACCTTCACTATTGAGATGCAACCGATCTTCATGAATGAATCGTGAGTCTTTCCAAAATTCATCTTGATTTGGATCAAAGAGAATCGCGCCGACTGAATTGGCCTTCTTACGAACGTTGTCATTAAAAATATTGAATCGCTCTTGCCAGATTTGTGCCGTCTTATTTTTCTTTCCAGTATCTTCAAGAACACAGAAGAGCATCAGCGTGGCGCCACTTTTCATAATCTGATCAACTGCATCGTTATAGGTATCTATTGTTTTTGCCGGATCATATTTAGGACGGATAACATCATTTGCGCCAGCGTGAAAAGAGATAATGGTGGAGGAACCATTCACTAGCCCTAATGCAACTGGAACTTGTTCCCGATGTACTTGGCCAACAAGTTTGCCACGTACTGCAAGATTGGCATAGGTGAAGTTCTCATAATTTTCTGCCATCACATCTGCAACGCGATCAGCCCAGCCACGATAGCGGCCATTGATGATTTCATCTTGCATGCCCTCGGTCATGGAATCTCCGAGAGCTATGAAACGGTTATAGGTCATTCCGTTTCCGATCAATCGCATAAAGCGCAATCGACATCGCAACACTTGCATTCAAGGATTCGACAGCGCTACTCATAGGAATCGAGATTAGTAAGTCGCACTTCTCGCGTACCAGGCGCGACAAACCTTTGCCTTCGCTACCGACAATCACATAAAGCGGTTGGTCGGCAATCTCCATAGCATCCACAGTGGTATCTGCATCACCATCAAGCCCCACGACAAAGCAGCCGAAGGTCTTCGCATCCTCGATAGAGCGAGCCAGGTTCGTGATCTGGGCGATCGGTAAACGAGCTGCAGCACCCGCAGAAGTTTTCCATGCAGCTGCAGTCAGGGAAGCGTTTCGGCGTTCAGGAATTAAAAGTCCATCAGCGCTAAATGCAGCAGCGCTTCGAGCGATTGCGCCAATATTTCGTGGATCTGTGACGCCATCGACTGCAATAAATAGCGCAGGTTCCTTCGCGCGAGCAAAGATTTCTTTCTGAGATGAGTATTGGAATGGCTTAACAATGAGTGCAACACCTTGGTGATTCGCTATCCCAGTCATATTTTCAATCTGGCGGCGTTCCACTTCACGAATTCCGATTCCCATTTTCTGCGAAAGGCGAATGCTTTCATTGAGGCGTTCATCAACGTCGACCCCGACGGCAACTACTAATTCTTTTGCAGGAATTCCAGCGCGCAGCGCCTCAACTACAGCATTGCGTCCGGCGACGGTATCAACATGATCTCTCGGTTCGCGACGGTAATCTCGTTTGTTATTTCTATTACGGTCAGATCGCTTGGCATCAATGCGTTTGCGTTCGGTGCGCTTACGTTGATTCTCTTCCTTCGACTTAAACTTCTTGTGATACGGACGATCTTCGGCGCGTGGAGTTGGTCCCTTGCCGCGAAGCGAACGTTTACCTTTTTTCGGTGGCTTACGATCTGGTTTAGCCATTAGTTCATACTCCATCTCGGTCCTTGTGGGGTGTCTTCAATGGAGATTCCCATTGCAGTAATGCGATCACGGATGGAATCCGCAGCAGCAAAATCTTTCCGAACTCGCGCCGCTTCCCGCTGTTCAAGGAGCGCAGCAATTAATCCATCAACAGCCGATGTGAGATCACTCGAACTTGAGCCACCAAAATGCGGATCGAAAGGATCGCATCCCAGAATTGATAGCGCTCCACGGATAAAGCCAGCGTTTTTCGCTACTTCTTTCTGATCTCCCGACGTTAGCGCAGAATTTCCAGCGCGTTGCCACTCAGCTATGAGCGCAAGTGCCTGTGGAACAGCAAGGTCGTCATTCATGAGCTTTGCAAATTCATCCGAGATCACGGGCTTTACTTCACCCGATGTTTCTTTAGATCGCTTCAAGAAACTTTCAATTCTCCGGAATGCAACAGCAGATTCTTCCAGTGCTTCAAATGAGAATTCCAACATTGATCGATAGTGAGCGCTGCCAAGATACCAACGAAGCTCGATACCGCGAACGCGCTTGAGTACTTCCATTACTAGAAGTGAATTACCAAGCGACTTGCTCATTTTCTCACCCGATGTAGTAACCCACGCATTGTGCATCCATAACTTAGCAAAGCCATAACCAGCAGCTTGAGATTGGGCAATTTCATTTTCGTGATGTGGGAATACAAGATCAAGGCCGCCTCCATGAATATCAAAATCACTTCCCAGATATGCATGCGCCATTGCCGAACATTCAAGATGCCAACCTGGTCTTCCATCGCCCCAGGGAGTTGGCCATGAAGGCTCTCCTGGCTTTGCGGCTTTCCACAACGCGAAATCTCGTGGATCTTTCTTAAAAGTTTCATCAGCATCGCCTGCTGGAAGAAGATCATCGAGTTTCTGATTTGAAAGAGTCAAATAGTTCTTCAGTTTGCGAACCTCTAGATAAACATCACCATTTCCAGGTGCGTACGCCGAACCATTGTCAATCAATTTCTGCATCAACTCAATCATCTGGGTGATGTGGCCCGTGGCGCGCGGTTCATATGTTGGCGGTAGAACATTGAGAGCGTCATACGCATCGGCAAAGGCGCGCTCATATTTCATTGCGACGGCCCACCACGGCGCTGCTTCATGAATCGCTTTATGCAAGATCTTGTCATCAATATCAGTCACATTACGAATAAAAGTGACGTTATATCCCGAGGCAATGAGCCACCGCCGAAGGATGTCGAAGTTCACTCCGCTACGGATATGGCCGACGTGTGGCGCCGCTTGAACCGTGGCTCCGCAAACATACATCGAGACTTCGCCTTTTTTTAGGGGCTGAAAATCTCGGACTGCGCGAGTTGCAGTGTCATAGAGCTTGAGTGAATTCACGGCCGTCATCTTATTTCTTCTTCACTACCAATGCAGTCGCAATCGCAGAAATGCCTTTTCCTTCGCCAGTGAAACCAAGTCCATCAGTCGACGTTGCAGTAACAGATACTGCGGCACCACCGAGCGCTTGTGAAAGTGCTGCGATTGCTTCAGCTCGTCTGGTTCCGATTTTTGGCTTGTTGCAGACTATTTGAACTCCAACATTGGCGATTTCATAACCAGCTTTAGTAACTCGGGAAAGAGTTTCGCTTAACAACATCGCACCCGATGCTCCCGCATATTTGGAATCAGAAACTCCAAAGTTAGATCCAAGATCACCTAGACTCGTTGCACTAAAGAGCGCATCACAGATCGCATGCGCTGCAACATCACCATCAGAATGTCCATCAACGCCAACAATGTCGGGCCAATAAATTCCAGCCAGCCACAATTGTCTAGAAGGATCTGATGAGAATGCGTGGGCATCGGTTCCGATCCCAATGCGAATTTCCGAATTACTTGGTCGCAATAACGTCACAGCAGTTGCAATATCTTCAGGGTTAGTGATCTTCATTGCGCGGGCTTCGCCAGCAATAGTCTTCACTTTAATTCCGAGCGCTTCTACTAAAGCTGCATCATCGGTGGCATCCTGACTTGCTTCGTGCGCGCGCTTGAGAACAGCTACCGAAAATCCTTGAGGGGTTTGAATTGCCTTCAAGATTGAGCGATCTGGGGTATTTCGCACATAACCATCTCGATCAACTTCCTTGATGGTGTCGATGACGTTGAGCGCCGGGATCACCGCAGCTTCACCTTTTTCTAACTCACTTAATACTCGAGAAGCGAGATCAGATGTAGCAAGGGCTCGCGCAGCATCATGAACCAATACATATTTAATGGTCGGCGACAGTGACTTCAGTGCAAGATTGACGGAGTCACTTCGAAGTACTCCACCCGTAATAACTTTTGCACTGTCGCCAACGATCGCGCGAAATTGTTCTTCATAACCAGCAGGAGCAGTAATCACAATCTCGTCGACAACAGTAGAAAGTGAAGCAAATGCTCGTTCAACAAGAGTTACGCCATCAATCTGAATCAGCGCTTTTGGAATATCAGCACCAAGTCGATGTCCCATTCCCGCTCCAGCAATGATTGCAGCGCTGGTAGGTGTGTGGTTCATGAGACTCTCACTTGCGAGAGTGAATTAAGAAGCGAGAACCTCGTCGAGAATTGATTCAGCCTTGGCTTCGTCAGTATTTTCTGCGAGCGCAA
>CAZZMU010000057.1:0-4939 GCA_964655345.1 uncultured Clavibacter sp. | reverse complement strand
CTTTAGCCATTCTGCTCTGGACTATCGGTTCGTTCGTTTCATCTCTGACAAGTTTCTTTGCTTTTGATCACTTACCGAACTTAGATCTCATCGCTGAAATCTGTTACTCACTTTTCTATCCTTGCGCTTTATATGGAATTACTCGCTCTTTATTACACCGTAGAATTAGTAGATCTTTAGAGATTCTAGATACATTAATCATCACGCTCGGATTCGCAACTATCGTCTCATCTTTTCTCTTGCGACCAGCAATGAGTGGAATATCAGGAACACGATTCGAAGTTTTCGTGGCGATACTTTATCCAGTGGGCGATGTAATCCTGATAATTTCGACAGTTACTCTTACTTTTTTACGCTCAATATCGCGGCGAAGTTTTCTCTTGCTCATGGGAATTATTACTTATGCAGTCTCTGATTTTTACTTTCTATATCTCTCCGAAAATGGCAGCTATCAACTAGGAGCTGCCACAGATATGGGATGGCTACTTGGTTTCATCATCATTGCTGAAAGTTTCTGGCATCCCATCAATGAAGAAGAGAAAACTCGAACATTTAACCCCACGATTGCGACTTTAGCTCTCTTGGGAAGCTCAACAATTCTTGCCGTATCTGTACTCAAGCCTGATTACTTTCCGCAATTCATCATTGCGCCAGCATTCGCAACGATTGCGCTCTCTTTCATTCGCATGGGAGTTGCAATCAATGATGCAAGAAATATGAGTAACGAACAGATTCTTGCTCGAACCGATGAGCTAACTGGTCTAGCAAACCGTCGAAAGTTTATGGTCGATTTTCAAAACTTTTCTGAAGCATCTGGCTCCCTTCTTATCCTTGATCTGGACGGTTTCAAACCGGTAAATGACGAGCACGGACACGATGTTGGAGATCAATTGCTGGTTCAAGTCGCTAGAAGATTTGAAAGGGCCGTTCCTCATGGCTCGCTTCTGGCTCGACTCGGAGGCGATGAGTTCGGCGTTCTTGTTCAAAGTGATGATGGATTCGAAGTTGCCCTTGCTTTACGTGCCACGCTCTCCTATCCCTTTCATATTGAAAGCCAAACGTTCAAACTCGATGTTTCCATTGGAGTTGCGCTCAATGAGCCGGGCGAGATTGCCTCAGACCAACTTTTAAGGCGAGCCGATGTGGCGATGTATAAGGCGAAGCGCTCTGGTTCGGGAGTCTGTCTATGGCGGGAAGAATTAGGTGCTCGGGGCTCTAGGTTGTAAATTTCCGCCGTCCGATTCAATCTAAGAGCTGCTACAGCTCGACATATGAGGTGAGAGTTACAAACCCCTAAGGAGGTCCCCTAATTGGCAGAAAAGTTCGCTAATCGAGTACTTATTCTCGGTGCCGGCTCCGTTTCACAATCAGTGCTACCGCTTCTTATCGAGCATCTCATTGATGCAAAACACATCACGATTATGGATCAGCGCGACAATCGTGCGCGAGTACAAGACGCTCTTAATCAAGGCGCTACTTATGTACAAGATGCAATAACTCGCGAGAATTTGGATTCCCAACTTTCTAAATACCTTAAAGCCGGAGACTTTCTACTCGATCTTGCATGGAACATTGATGCCAACACAATTCTTACGTGGTGCCACGAGCACGGTGTGCTCTATCTCAATACCTCTGTCGAAGAATGGGATCCCTATGAAGGTGGTTCAAATAAACATCCCCTAGAGCGAACTCTGTATTACCGCCACATGCGGATGCGTGAGATGAAATCGAAGTGGACTAAGGCTGGTGCAACTGCGATTGTCGAACACGGTGCGAATCCAGGACTTGTGTCACACCTAGTAAAGAAGTCCATGGTTGATATCGCAACTCGCGCTCTCAAAGATGGAAAAGCAACTAATGGCGTCGAAGGCGCACTTACTGATGAGCGCTACAACGACTTAGCTCATCTGCTCAATATTAAAGTCATTCACATCTCAGAACGTGACACCCAAGTCACTAATAAACCGAAACAATGGGGCGAGTTTGTAAATACCTGGTCGGTTGAGGGCTTCTATGAAGAGGGCGTTGCGCCCGCTGAACTTGGTTGGGGTACACATGAAAAAACTCTTCCAATCAATGCCTACGAACACCCTTCTGGACCAAAGAATCAAATCGCTATCGCTCAACCCGGAGCCACAACATGGGTTCGTTCATGGGTTCCTAATTTCGAAATCCATGGAATGGTGATTCGTCATGGTGAGGCGTTCACGATCTCAGATCACTTAACTGTGTGGAATGGCGAAAAAGCACTCTATCGCCCAACCGTTCACTACGCATATTGCCCCACAAATGAAGCAATTTCATCCATGAAAGAACTTGAGATGCGTTCGTGGGATTTACATAAGAATCAACGGATCATGAATGATGAAATTACTGAGGGTGACGATCGCCTAGGTGTTCTATTAATGGGCCATCCATACCAATCATGGTGGACTGGTTCTCTTCTAGATATCCATACTTCGCGCAAGCTCATCCCAGGTCAATCTGCCACCACAGTACAAGTCGCATCTGCTGTCTATGCGGCTGTCGCGTGGGCGATGAAAAATCCGGACAAAGGATTGCTTGTCCCGGATGAACTTCCTTGGCGCGAAGTTCTTGCGTATGCTGAAAAATATTGGGGCGGAATTCACTCCGAAGCAGCAGACTGGAATCCGTTAATGAATCGCCGTGATCTCTTTGAAGGTTGGAATAACAAAAAAGTAGACCGCGAAGATCCTTGGCAGTTCACTAACTTCTTAGTCTAATTCGTAGCGCAATTAAGGCTTGAGTGGTTTTGCCGCTTTGATTTCTTCAAGGCGAGCTAACGACTCAAGCCTTTCTGCTGCATGATCAACAATACGTTTTTCATATCCATTCTTATAACCTTCATCTGAATCCCAAGGTTCATGCACCGCATCACCTTCAAGATGAGCCAATTCTGGAACAAATTTCTTAATATAAACACCGTCAGGATCAAATCTCTTACCTTGTTCGATGGGATTGAAAACTCGGTAATACGGCGAAGCGTCGGTTCCACATCCTGCTGTCCATTGCCATCCATGTGAGTTCGAGGCTACATCGTTGTCAATCAGGTACCTCATAAAGAAATTTGCGCCATGTTGCCATTCGATATGTAAGTCTTTAACTAGAAATGAAGCCACAACCATACGAGTGCGATTGTGCATCCATCCTTCTTTCACAAGTTGTCGCATCGCAGCATCGACAAATGGATACCCTGTTTTACCTGCACACCATGCTTCAAATTTCTTGCCTGGCTTGTCATATCGCATCTTTTTGAACTTCGCGTCGTAGTAATCACGAGAGGTGTGAGGATTGTTATGCAGTACATCGGCATAAAACTCGCGCCAAGCAATTTCTTTGCGATACACCTCATGTCCCTTAGATTGACCAAGCGCAGCAAGGATTGTGCGCGGATGAATCTCTCCCCAACGAAGATGTGGGCTCAAACGTGATGTGCCTTCAATTCCTGGGATGTTGCGAGCATCGCCGTAATCCTCAGCAGCGCGCTTGAGAAAATCTTTGAATCGAGCGATGGCAGTTTTTTCTCCTGCAGTTTGAATATTTACTCCTTCTGGAGTTTTCCAATGTGGAATGGTCTGATCACCCTTCAAGGGTTTAACCCACTGTGGATTCTTCGGGGCAGCCACGGGTGCGCGCCAACCATGGGCGAGCCAAGCACGATAAAACGGAGTGTAAACACGATAAGGCGTGCCGTCGTCTTTAAGAACTCGACCTGGCGCAACTGCGTAGCCACTTCCTAATTGTTGAAGTTCAATTCCAGCACTCTTTAACTCAGCGTCGCGTGCATTTCCATAAGGCGCATATGGGAATGCAGAATGAACTGAGTCAGCTTTATATCGCTTCATCACATCTGCGATTACGTCTGCGGGTTTTCCAGAAATGACTAGAAGATTGCCATCAATTGATTCATTGAGAGCATTTAATGACGCTGCTAGATATGCGTTTCTATGTTCACCGGCACGTTCTGCAATTTCATCATCCATGATGAAAAGTGGAATGACTTCGTCTGCCTCATCAAACGCGGCAAGTAGCGCTGGGTTATCGGCTAGCCTGAGATCTCTGCGAAACCAGAAAATTGCCCGTTTGCTCATGGCATGATTCAACCATTATGAAAGAAATTAAGCGCTTTCAAGTTCGCGGAATACCTGGAGCCGTAACTAGGGCTGATTTTTCTGGTCGAACCGTCGATTTCTGGGCTCCAGATGGAGGGAGCGACCACATACTTATCGCCCATGATGGGCAGAATATCTTTGATCGAAAAACTGCCACCTTTATTTATACCTGGCGTCTTGCCCAGACTGCCATCAGGGTCGCCCGAGAATCAGGAAAACGAGCGCCACTAATCATTGGAGTTTTTCATAGTTCGACAAAGAATAATCCGCACGGGCGCTCTAAAGATTTATGTCCCGAAGATCCATTTCGAGAAGGCGTCCAACCAGCAACTACACCTTTGCTCAGCGTTGAACAACTCGGTGGAAACGCTTATCTTGAAAAGATCTTCGGTGAAATAACACCAGAAATAGCTTCACGAACTCATTCAAACTATCTGCCTAGTAATACCGCGATGATTGGTTCCTCTATGGGTGGTTTAGCAACGCTTTATGCCGCAATAAAGCACTCAGATAAGTTTCGCACTGCACTGGCCTTATCTCCACATTGGCCACTTGCAGAAAATGCTCTCGTGGATTGGATGATTCCTAAACTCTCACAAGCTAACGATTTCAAAGTTTGGATGAGTCGCGGTACTAAAGGGTTGGACTCTTCATATAAGCCATTTCAAGATCGCGCTGATCAATTGATGCTCAATCTCAATTGGGGTGCCCACAACTTCAAATCTAAAGTTTTTCATCGCACTACTCACAATGAACGATCGTGGGCAAGCTACGTCGACGAACCTTTGAAATTCTGGCTTGGCTAA